>JABBBF010000036.1 GCA_018607545.1 SAR92 clade bacterium
AGTTAGAGGTGCTAGCTATTGAACGTATTGCTGAGGCTGGTTTTAAGACTGATTACATAACTCTGAGTAACAGCAAGACCCTGGATCCGGCGGCGGAAGATGACCTGGAAATTACGGTCCTGGGTGCTATTTTTACTGAGTCGGCACGACTGATTGATAATCTCAGCATTCGTCTAGACTAAAGATGCCACAAATATCGTTTAACAGGTTTTTTTAACTGCATAAATTATTTAGGAGCAAATATATGTTGTCCACCTATCTAAAGGCCAAGTTGCATATGGGCTCTGTGACTCAAGCAGAGCTTTGGTATGACGGCTCCTGTGCCATAGATGCGAATTTATTGCAGCTCTCTGGGATGCAGGAATTTGAGCAAATCGATATTTACAATATTACCAATGGCGAACGTCTAACCACCTATGTGATTGTCGCCGAGGCCGGTTCCGGAATTATTTCAATGAACGGCGCTGCGGCGCGAAAGTTTCAAGTTGGTGATCGAATTATTATTGCCAGCTACGGCCAGTTCTCTGAGCAGGAGGCCGCTGAGCACAAGCCTAAGTTGGTCTACCTCAATCAGGATAATACGGTTGAGCGCAGTGCCAATACTATTGCTGTGCAATTAGCGGGGTAGACGCCAAGCTGATTGCTTAGCGCTGAGTTAGTCGCCGATTCGGCTCAGCACATGAGCCGAATAGCTGTTTCTTACATTCATTCTGCCTTATAGACTTGCTTGCCCGCCAACCAGGTTTCCAATACCTGAGTCTTCCATAAATCCTCTTGGGCAATCTGGTAAATATCCTGGTCGAGCAGAATAAAGTCCGCCCACTTACCGGGGGTCAGTCCACCTAATCTATCTTCCTGATGAGCTGCCCAGGCGGCATCAATGCTAAAGCTGCGCATGGTCTCTTGTATGGTCATGGCCTCTTCGGCAATCCAGCCACCCTCTGGCTGATTCGCTTTGTTTTGTCTGGTGACGGCGGCGTGAATACCATCGAATGGGGCGGCTAACTCAACTGGAAAATCGGACCCTGAAACCACGCGACTACCCTGGTCGAGAAAACTGCGCCAGGCATAGGCACCTTTTAACCGTTCGGCACCAATCCGGTCTTCGGCCATATTCATATCGCTGGTGGCGTGAGTTGGCTGCATGGAGGGAATTACATCAAGGCTTTCAAAGCGCGGAATATCGCTTAGGGCGACCACCTGAGAGTGCTCAATGCGGTGGCGCAGATGGCGGCCACCCACAGTATTGTAAGCATGCTCAATCTCATCTAGGGCGATGCGATTGCCTTTGTCACCAATAGCGTGAATGGCAACCTGAAATTCTGCTTCAGTTGCGAGACTAAACAGCTTGCGCAGTTGCTCAGCGCTGGTCAGCAGCAGTCCGCTGTGATCGGGGCGATCCTGATAGGGTTCCAGCAGAGCGGCGCCTCGGCTGCCGAGAGCACCGTCGGTATAGATTTTAATACTGCGGGCGCTATACATATCATTGTCGCCCAGGCTATGGCCGGCGGCGAGGATTTGCTCAAGCTCGGGATCGGTTGATGAGATCATGCCGTAGAGACGCACCTGCAGGGCACCGCTGTCGGCCAGTTCGCGATAGAGAGCATGTTCTGTGGCGCTGACGCCTGCATCATGGGCAGAGGTAATGCCCAAACTGAGCAGATGCTTGCTCACAATATCCAGTGCGACACTGATCTCTACAGCGCTTGGGCTGGGAATTGCTTGATTGATCAGGTTCATGGCGTTGTCGATAAACAGGCCAGTTGGCTTACCATCGGCATGCCGAAGAATTTCGCCACCTGGGGGTGAAACTGTATTGGCATCAATGCCAGCTGCATTCATTGCCGCGCTGTTGGCCCAACCGGCGTGACCATCGACACGGGTCAGCCACACTGGGCGGTCGGTGATAAATTGATCCAGCTGGGCGGCAGTGGGAAATTGCTGGTCTGGCCACAATACCTGATTCCAACCGCGACCTTTAATCCACTGCAGTTGAGGCTGTTGAGCGGCGTAGCTGGCGACTTTTTCAGCGGCTTGCTGAGCGGATTGTTGGCCGCGGACATCAACACTCAATAGAGTGAAGCCGAGACTCGAAACATGACCGTGAGCGTCGATAATACCCGGAATCAGTGTTTTCCCCTGACCATTGATTTTATCTGCCTTGGGGTAATCTGCCGAGAGTTGCCCATCGCCAGTGGCGAGGACTTTACCGTCTCTGAATGCTATAGCAGTAAAACTAAATAGCTCGCGCTGATTGTTAAAACTGTAGCCCTGAATATTGTCGATCAACATTGTGTTGGGCTGCTCAGGGTCAGAGCAACTGGTCAGCAGACCAATCAGTAGTGTGGAGGCAAGGAATCGGCTTATTAGCCGAGACGGCAATCGAGACGGTAATCGAGAAAGAGTGATCATCAAAAGGCTCCAGAAGATTTTTATTATTATTTTTGACCTCAGGTTAGCCATAGGCAAACTAACCAGGGCATTGGTTGCGTAAATAATCGCTCATCTGCTTTATTTGTGCGAGCTTTACTTCCTCTGCGAGATAAACATACTCGCCACTGTCGGGATCCAGCTGTCTTACGCGTCCGGCATTTTGCAGAGCCTGGAGTTTGTTGCGCGCTGTGGCACAGTTTTGCTGTCGAATCGCCAATTGTTGTTTGGATAGAGTGCTATTGATTTCTGGTCGCGGCTCTACAACCGCATTGTCAGTCTCTGCAGCCAGTAACTGCTGAGGTTTTTCCTGTCCTTCATGGCTCTTAATTTTGATGATTGTGGCAGTCTTATTCGCTGGTGCCTGCTCGCTGTAATGGATGATGCCTTGATCATCTACCCACTTGTAGACCTGTTCCGCTGTGGCTAGGGAGGCTCCTAAGCTGACTGTGCCGAGTACTGTTAATATCCTCAAAAGTTGTTTCATACTGGTTTCCTCTAGCGAATACTGCGCTCAAGATTGTTTATACGTTAGATATATAGTTTGAATTTGAGCATAGATACAGACTAGTGTGAATGGGCGAGCTGCTCAATTGCTCGTTGACTAATTATTGGAAACTGTTAAATTGTCGGGGTTCTGCTCGTATTGATGCAGAAATTTGGACCCAGTACCAGGTTGGCGTTATCCATGCCGCTGGTCATCAACAGAGATGGTGCAGCTATTTATCAATAGCCTTGAGCTTATTAACAGCCATGAGCACCGATTACAGTCTTAAGCACGTACCTGTGTGACTGAAGTTTGCC
>JABBBF010000103.1 GCA_018607545.1 SAR92 clade bacterium
TTGAAGATTGGGCCAAAGATGGCTGACGCTTTCTTACAGCAACACCGACATCGTCAGAACTTGGCGCCGACAAAAATGGATGCCATCAATCTTACCGAGGCCAAGGCTTTAACTGCCAGTGCGTCATCGGCGCTTAGCTCAGCACCGGTGTTGTCCGCAAGCGTCGCTTCAGCGCCACTGTTTGCTGAGGCAACCGCAACCAGTGGGGCTGCGGCCAGCGGTTTGAAGTCGGATCTATCGGCAGCAGCGCCGGCGGAGGATGCGCGGCAGGAGATGCTGCGCAGGCAGGACGACTACACGCAGCTGTCGCGGCAACTGACCGATGCCCTGGGCAAGCGCCTCACTGCACAGATTCAGCGCGGCTCCTGGCACGTTGAAATGGAACTGCACCCAAAGAGTTTAGGGCGCGTGGAAGTCCAGTTAGAAATGAAAAATGGTGAGCTGGAAGCGCGCTTTATCGCCGCTAACGCCACCACAAGAGACCTGATAAACGAGGGTATGCCTAGATTGCGTGAGGCATTTCAAGAACATGGCACGGAAACTGCTTATAAGGACTTAGGAACGGCAAACCAGGGTGCGCATGACGGAAAGCCGACAGCCTCTGGCGATGGTGCCCGAGGATCAGATAAACGGCTAGACCCAGATGTTGAGGGTGTTAGCGGGAAAAATAGCCAGCAGCTTTCAGCTGATGGCCTGGATGTACTAGTTTAAACAACGCTATTGAAATAGGCGGATAAGAGGAATAAACAATGAGTGACGATCAGCTAGAAGACGAAGAAAAAGCCAAGAGCCCGATATTGAAAATTATTTTAATCGTCGTCGGAATTTTACTTTTGATCGGCATAACCGTTGGCGGAACACTTTTCGCCAGTGGCTTTTTTGATGCTGATAAAGACGTCAATGCAGAAGAGGCGATTACCGCCCTTGAAGCTGAGGCCGCAGTCCAAGCCGCCGCAGCCGAAGCTGCAGCCGCCGGGCCCGACAAGGTCAAGCAAGATTCTCCAGAGTTAACCCGTTTTGAGCAATCCTACTTCCAACTGCCAAAACCTCTGGTGGCCAATGTTGCCAACTCCAGAAAAGTGATGCAGGGAACTGTCGCGATCATGACCCACTATGATGAGCGCGTTGTCGCCAATGTAGAGAAACACGATTTTCCTCTGCGTTTTGCCATGTTAGCGGTAATGCGCCGAGTGACTGAGTCAGAGATCTCTGGACCTGATTTTCAGACCAACCTGGCTGCCAGATTGAAGATGGAGATGAATGCTGTGCTCGAGTCTCTCGAAGATTTTGGCGGTATCGAAGCGGTTTACTTTACTGAGTTTGTTGTTCAGTAATGCACCAACAACCAACACTGAATTTTTCGGTGTGTGAGGGCCAAAATGGCTGAACTTGACAATTTACTATCCCAAGAAGAACTGGACGCGCTAACAGCTGGACTTCAGGACGGCTCTATTGAAGCTGATACTGGTCTGAACAGTGATGTCAGCGTAATGCGTCACGATCTGACCAACGAAGACTCGTCTCTAGGTGTCAATGTTGGCGCTATTGATATGATCAACGAGCGCTTTATCAGGCAATTCCGATTGGGCCTGCTTGAGGTGCTGCGCACGACCCCAAAAGTCAATATGGCTGATGTTCAGATAATGAAATTCAGCGAATACATTAGAGATTTGTCTGCACCTCTATCGGTTAACACAATCAGACTAAATCCATTGCGTGGCTATTCAATGGCTGTCATCGAACCCTCTATTGTCTTCGCAGCACTGGACAATTTCTTCGGTGGCTTTGGTCGTGGTTTCGACAAGCTACCACCTGGCCGACTTTTTACACCAACTGAATCGAGCATTATTAAAATTATGCTGGATGTCCTGTTTGGTTCGCTAAAGGAAGCTTGGGCGCCGATTCTGGCGATTAACTGTGAACATGTAAGCTCTGAAATTAATCCGCAATTTGCCCAGATTGCCGACGAGAATGACCTTGTAGTTGTCAGCCGTTTTGTTGCTGATCTCGGCCGCGGTGTGTCGGGCAATATAGATTTGGTCTATCCCTACAACTCCCTCAAGCCGATTCGTGATTTACTCCGCAGTCGAGTTCAGACTGGCGATGGCGACGATATCTCAGATAAAGAGTGGAGCGCCGAACTAAAGTCTGCAGCTGTGGATGCCGAACTTGAAATAACCGTTGAATTAGCCCAGATCGAAACCACGCTGAAAAAGTTTGAAGCGTTGAGTGAAGGTGATGTGATTTATTTCAGCAAAAGTGAACATGCACGCATGTATGTCAATTCAGTACCTGTATTCGATGTGGATGTTGGCGCCAATGGCTCACAGATGGCCGCGCGTGTTGTAAGGCCGCTGACACCAAACAAATAAAGCGCGGTTTGTCTTTTTAGATGAGCCTTTTAGGCATTTATTGCAATGCCCATTTTGTTAAATATTTAGTTACGTAAGAGAGAGAAACAATATGTCCGATACCAATGTAGACGTTTTAGATTCGACAGAATTGGATGATTTGAAAAACAAAATTAATGCCGATGTACTGCAAAATATTCCAGTCACTATTTCTGTTGAAGTGGGCCGCACCTCGCTAAAAATTCGCGATTTAATGCGTCTCACTCAGGGCAGCGTGGTGGAACTTGACCGCCTAGCTGGAGAGCCCCTCGACCTGCTGGTGAATAATACCTTGGTCGCTCAGGGTGAAGTGGTTTTAGTCAACGAGCGCTACGGTGTTCGCTTGACTAGCGTAATACCTGCCGCCGATCGCGTTAAGAATCTTTAGAGTAGCAATCCCATGGCTGACATTGGTTGGAATGAATGGTTGTCGATGATGGCATCCCTAGCGGTGGTGTTAGTACTGCTAGCTGCGACCCTGTTTGGCCTGAAAAAAATGGGTATGACAAACGCCGCTGATGGAAGCAAAAAATTGCAGGTTCGCGAAGTTCATAACCTGGGTCCGCGACAAAAATTAATCATTGTGAAAATTAACAACGAAGACGTTTTGCTCGGCGTTACACCTCAGGCGATAAACCGATTGGGCAATTGGCCCGATCAACAATCCGCTGGCGACACAGAATCTGCAGTAGTGGTAGAAGCAGATTCCAAGAGTGATAATCCGAGTGTTTTTCAAAAGCTCATCAAGCAAATGACCGACTCTAAAGAAAAATAATATGTTGTCGAAAAAAACTATTTTCACAAAATTTTTGCTTGCTG
>JABBBF010000138.1 GCA_018607545.1 SAR92 clade bacterium
GACCAATATGGAATCCCAGCTGCGTCAGCAGGGCGCTGAAGATCGTCTTGATGAGGTGCTTTCGGAAATTCCCAAGGTTCGTGAAGATCTGGGTTTTATCCCGCTGGTTACACCTACCTCACAAATTGTTGGTTCCCAGGCGGTGCTTAATGTTCTGACAGGCGAGCGCTACAAGTCGATCTCCAAGGAGACGGCTGGTGTCTTGCGCGGTGAATACGGTGCGACACCGGCGCCGGTCAATGCTGAGTTGCAGGCAAAAGTACTGGATGATGGCGAAGAGGCAATTACCTGCCGTCCGGCCGACAATCTTGAGCCGGAGCTTGAAGCTCTGACTCTGGAGCTGGAGGGACTATCCTCTGAGCATGGTTTTGCGTTGAGCGCTGGTGAGGGGCAGATCGATGATGTGCTGACTTACTCGCTGTTCCCGCAGGTGGGTCTTAAGTTCTTGCAGAATAAAAATAACCCGGATGCCTTTGAGCCAGTGCCTACAGGCAAGTCCAAGGTGCAGACCAATGACGCCGGTGAAGAGATTTACACCGTTGAAGTTGAGGGTCGCTCCTATACCGTGGCGGTCACCGATGGTGGTGATGTCAGTGCCATTGCTGCAGCGGGCAGTGATACCGCTGCGCAGTCTGCTGCACCTGTAACCACAGGTGGTGAGCCAATTGCTGCACCATTGGCAGGTACGGTGGTCAAGATTCTGGTTCAGCCCGGTCAGCAGGTTGCTGAAGGGGAGAGCATTGCGATTCTTGAAGCGATGAAGATGGAAACCTCAGTAAGTGCACCAGCTGCTGGTCAGATTGTTGAGGTAAGAGCAAAGAGCGGCGACAGCGTGTCAGTCGGTGATGTTTTGGTAACCCTGGCTTAAGGAGTCGCTGAGAATGGAAAATTTAATCAGTTTATGGGCCAGTTCTGGTCTTGCGCAGATGCAGCTCGGCCAGTTGGTAATGATGACTGTGGGTTTGGTACTGCTGTTTTTGGCTATCAGTAAAGGCTTTGAGCCGCTGCTTTTGGTGCCGATTGGCTTTGGTACTATCCTGGTTAATATTCCCGGTGCAGGCTTTGAGGCGGCACCAATCTACGATGCGATGGGGCATATGGAGAGTCCCGGCGGGCTTCTCTACTATATCTATCACGCCGGTATCGAAACCGGTCTATTCCCGTTAATTATTTTTATGGGTGTTGGCTCGATGACCGATTTTGGTCCTCTGCTGGCCAATCCTAAAACCCTTCTGTTGGGTGCTGCCGCTCAGGTCGGTATCTTTACTACAGTACTCGGTGCAGTGGCGTTGGGGCACTTCGGTATTCTAGATTTCAGTATTCGCGAGGCGGCTTCGATTGGTATTATCGGTGGCGCCGATGGCCCGACGGCTATTTTCGTCACCAGTAAATTGGCGCCGGATCTGCTCGGTGCGATTGCGGTTGCTGCCTATTCCTATATGGCGTTGGTGCCGATTATTCAGCCGCCAATTATGCGCGCCTTAACCACGCCTGCAGAGCGGGAAATTAAAATGGAACAGCTGCGTCCGGTTACTAAAGCCGAGCGTATTGTATTCCCTCTGGCGCTTCTGGTGCTGGTTGCAATGTTGCTTCCGGATGCCGCACCGCTGCTGGGAATGTTCTGTTTTGGTAACCTCATGCGTGAATGTGGTGTGGTCAATCGTCTTAGCGATACCACGCAGAATGCGCTGATCAATATTGTGACTATTTTCCTTGGTCTGGGTGTCGGCTCGAAAATGAGTGCTGAGAAATTTCTCAACCCGGAGACCATGGGTATTCTCGGTCTGGGTGCTGTTGCCTTCTGCATTGGCACGGCCTCTGGTGTACTGATGGCTAAACTGATGAATACCATGGCAAAGCACAAGGTAAACCCGCTTATCGGCGCGGCAGGGGTCTCGGCTGTACCTATGGCGGCGCGCGTTGCCAACAAGGTCGGGCTTGAAGCCAATCCGCAAAACTTCCTGTTAATGCATGCCATGGGCCCCAATGTGGCTGGTGTTATCGGCTCTGCGGTCGCTGCAGGTGTGATGATTAACCTTGTCAGTGGTATGTAAGATGGGCCCGGTTGAGCGCACTATTACCGATAAGCTCACCGTGCATTTTGATGCGCAGTTTTTACAGGTAACCAATGAGAGTTTTATGCATTCGGTGCCTGAGGGGTCAGAAAGCCACTTTAAATTGGTGGTTGTCAGTGAGCAGTTTGACAGCCAGCGGTTGGTGCAGCGTCACCAGTCTATCTACAAGCTATTGGCAGACGACCTGTCTGGCCCAGTTCACGCTTTAGCCCTGCATACCTACACCCCTGCTGAGTGGTCGGAAAAGAAGGCTAAAGCGCCTGACTCCCCTGACTGTCTGGGCGGCTCCAAGGCGCAATAATAGGCTTTTAGCAACCAGCTTGTTGAAAGCCAGCGTTAAATCGTCCGTTCGTCGTAAAATCAATTAGTTCACCGCATAAAAATGCCTGTTCGGCGTAAAGTTGTGGTTATGCACGCTTGGGCCAAGGACAATCGGGGTTCGAGCATGTCTAATCATAAGCTCTAAAATAGAATATAAAATTAATCCAGGGGGATTTATGCGTTCGCAAGTAACGACTAGCGTTGCTGGTTTTTTCCAAGCTAATCATTTCGGTGCCATTTCAGCACTTTTATTTTCAATCATATTGTCGGCCTGTAGTGGTGGATACGATAATCCAGAGAGCAACGATTATACCTCTCCGTCTCTAACTGAGGTTACAGTTCAGGATGCAGACGCCCCACTGCGCCAAGATGTGGTTCTTGGAGGCACTTTCCAAATTAACATTACCGCTGATGAAGCAATTATTGCTCCAACAGTAATGATTAATGGCACGGCTGCGGATTCAGTTCGAGGTTCAGGTACCTCCTGGACGGCCTCTAAAGTGATGACTGAAGATGACGCTGAGGGTCTGATTACATTTGCTATCTCCTACATGGATTTAAACACCAACCCAGGTGTTGATGTTTCTGCTACAACTGATGAAAGCGCTATCACCTACTGTGCTGCAGGCTGTGGTTCCGGCGGTTCTACAGACGGCACTACTGACGGTGGTGCAACTGATGGTGGCACTACAGACGGTGGCACTACAGACGGTGGCACTACAGATGGTGGCACTACAGATGGTGGCACTACAGATGGTGGTGCAACTGATGGTGGTACTACAGATGGCGGTGTCGAAGAAGCTCCAGCCGTT
>JABBBF010000063.1 GCA_018607545.1 SAR92 clade bacterium
CGCATTGTATCTCCTCAAGGATTGAAAGCTTCCCACTTACGACATCTGGCCGCAGTAGTGAAGCAAGGAGTGCCCAAGTTAAACCCGGACGCTGTAAGGCGCGCTATTGTAGTGAGTTGACCTGCCCGTTGCAACCGCCATTTTCAGACTGTTTTAATGAGGGGTTTTAACGCTTTCTGTGGGTGGTTTAGCCGGTACATCGGAGTACTGACTAACATTTAAAATCGAACGAACATTGGTGCGCGGTCGATCTAGCATTGCAGTGATAGCCATCTCTTCAAAGGCAACCATAATATGAAACACAATCACCGCCTGAAAGAATAGATCCCAGCCTAGTAAAGTCAGCGAATAATAGGCTGGCGCCATAAGCACTGCAGCGGTCTTAGCCCCCAGAGTGTGATAGCTTGGATACTCTCCAAATTTACCTAGGGCATAGGCGACTGGTACCACAAAAGAGAGCGTAGCAGCGACTACAAACCATACCTGCTGAGAAAATATCTGCGGCCAAATCCAATACAGACCTAGAATCATAGCCCCATAGGTCAGCACATCCCCCCAGCTATCCAATTTTGCGCCCAAATCGGTGGCCTGATTTAATCTTCTCGCCAAATAACCATCAAACACATCACTGAGAAGCGATATCGCCAGCACCATCAAAAATACCTGCGCATTGGCCGAGTAAGCCAGAATCACTAAGACCGGAACCAAAACCAATCGGGTCATACTCAACATATTAGGTATCGAGACTATTTTTTCTTTTACCACATCCATGGCCTTCCCTTTGATGATCGATTTAATTCTATACCAATTAGAATAGACGATAAAAGCCCGCAAGCTATCAATATCATCTGAAAAATATCAAACGCGCCTCTGGCGGACAATCTCAAACAGACAGATACCTGTAGCAACAGATACATTCAAGCTACTCACCTCTCCCGCCATAGGCAGCTTGGCCAAATAATCACACTGTTTGCGCGTCAATTGGCGCATCCCAGCTCCCTCGGCACCCATCACCAAAACAATCGGGCCTTTTAAATCTAGATCATAGACATACTGCTCCGCCTCACCAGCCGTACCTACCACCCAAGCACCCTGCTGCTGGAGCTTCTCTAAGGTGCGAGTCAGGTTAGTCACCATCACTAGCGGCATGGTTTCCGCTGCACCGCAGGCCACCTTGGAAACCACCGGCGTCAAACCCACCGAGTTATCTTTGGGCACGATTACTGCGTGCACCCCAGCACCCTCAGCAGAACGCAGACATGCGCCCAAATTATGCGGATCAGTGACACCGTCCAACATCAGGAAAAAAGCCTCAGGGCCTTTTTCTTCGGCCAAGCTTAATAAAAAGTTTTCGTTGTAGGTTTCACCCGGACTACAGAGCGCCATAACCCCCTGATGTCGCCCCTCGGCTTTTTCATCAAGTCTCTTCGCGGTTGACCACTGCAAAGTAACGCCGTGCTGTTCTGCCAATTTGTGAATTTTTTGCAGCCTATCATCCTGACGTCCGCGCTGCACATGTAGCTCACGCACCCGCTGAGGCGCTGACTTAAGCATGGTCTGCACCGCATGAATACCGTAAATCCAATCCACAAAAATCTCCTGAATAAGTTAGTGACCTAAAATAGTCGATTGCGCATTGTACTGGCTTTCGGCAGAATTCGAAGATGATTCATTTTGAAAAGCCTTAATTTATGACTGACGCTACCACACAAACCACCGATCAATCTTCCAATCGGCCAAATCATCTTCTACCAACGGCAAATTTACTGCGACGGTTTGCGGCACTGATCTACGATGTTTTTTTATTATTTGCCATCACCCTAGCTTACGCCGCTCTGCTACTGCTGGTGAAAGTAATCTTCAACGGCACCGACGGACTAGAGGATATTCAGCCCGGTCCATTTCTGCAGTGGCTGAGCGTTGCAGGCTGGCTGTTGGCGCTCGCCAGCTACTACTTTATATGCTGGCGTAAACAGGGCCAGACGCTGGGAATGAAATCATGGCGCCTAAGATTGCAACAGCCGGATGGTTGCCTGGCTAGCCCTGAGCAATGCATTAAGCGCAGTGTACTGGCAACCCTATCACTGGGGTTTTTAGGCATTGGCTATCTCTGGTGCCTACTGCCATCAAATAAAGCCTGCCTTCATGACATTTACACTGGCACCGAAGTTGTTGTGCTGCCACCCTCTAAATAAAAGAAAGGGCAAGCCATTATGAGTGACGCTAAAGACAAGCTGGTACTGGCAATGGATCAGGGAACAACCTCATCGCGAGCGATTCTCTTTGACAGTAACTATGCCATTGTCGAGCAGGCTCAGTATGAATTTGAGCAGCACTTTCCCAATTCAGGCTGGGTTGAGCACAGCGCCATAGATATTTGGCAAACCAGTCTCGATACCGCCAGAGAGGCCATCGCCAAAGCCGCCGTAAGCCCATCGCAGATTGCCAGTATCGGCATTACCAACCAGAGAGAAACTAGCCTCATCTGGGACCGGAACAGCGGCGAACCGATTCATAATGCTATTGTCTGGCAAGATCGACGCACTACAGATCTGTGCAATAAACTGAAAGCAGAGGGTCATGAGCCCATGGTGAGCAGTAAGACTGGTCTGTTGCTCGACCCCTATTTCTCTGCGACAAAAATCGCCTGGCTACTGGACAACGTTGCAGGCGCTCGCGACCGAGCCGAGCGCGGCGAACTGGCTTTTGGCACCATGGACAGCTGGTTACTGTGGAATTTAACCGCGGGGGAATCCCACGCCACCGACGCCACCAATGCCTCACGTACCCTGCTCTACAATATTCACAGCGGTGAATGGGATGAGGAACTGCTAACATTGTTCAACATACCTCGCTCACTCCTTCCAGAGGTTAAAGACTGCGCAGCTGATTTTGGCAGTACTGATTTATTTGGCGATCCGATTGCCGTGATGGGTATAGCTGGCGACCAACATGCCGCCACTCTGGGCCAAGCCTGCTTCGAAAAAGGTATGCTCAAGTCGACCTATGGTACCGGCTGTTTTGCGCTGTTAAATACCGGCGAGACCGCCGTTGCCTCTAAAAATAGATTGCTCACCACTATCGCCTATCAACTGGATGGCAAAGTCACCTATGCCCTCGAAGGCTCAATCTTTATCGCTGGTGCCGCCGTTCAGTGGCTGCGGGATGGCATAGGCATTATTGACT
>JABBBF010000045.1 GCA_018607545.1 SAR92 clade bacterium
CCCGAAAGGCGCGGTATCTTACGTCAAAAGAGAATAAAAGGAAACTGTTTTAACAGCTATATCCGAACCGCGATAAATCCACGGTTTAAGTGACTAAAAAGCGCCATAAAAAAGGCCGCCCGTTACCTTGGGAGGCCTTTAATAGCTCGGTTCTCGAACATTTAACGGCGTGGGAAACCGCCGGGAGGTAATCCACCCATTGGAGGCATTCCGCCACCCATTCCACCACCAGGCCCATTGCCAAGAGCACCACCCATGCCACGCATCATATTCTGCATGCCTTTGCCCTTCATTTTTTTCATCATCTTGCCCATTTGCTTGTGCTGTTTAAGCAGACGGTTGAGATCCTGAATAGTGGTTCCTGAACCATTGGTAATACGGCGTTTGCGGGAGCCGTTCAAAATATCCGGGTTGCGGCGCTCTTTGACGGTCATAGAGCTGATAATCACTTCCATCTTGCCAAACTGGCCGGTGACATCTTGCTGCTGGGCCATCTGCGCCATATTTCCCATACCGGGCAGCTTGTCCATCATGCCGGCCATGCCGCCGAGATTATTCATCTGCTGAAGCTGGTCGCGCAGATCTTCTAGATCAAACCCTTTGCCCTTGGCTATCTTCTTGGCAAACTTCTCCGCTTTCTTCTTATCGACCTTGCGCTCAACATCTTCGATAAGCGACATAACATCGCCCATACCCAGTATGCGCGACGCGATTCGCTGAGGATGGAAGGGTTCCAGCGCATCGGTCTTTTCACCCACACCGAGGAATTTAATCGGCTTGCCAGTAACATGTCGCACCGATAGCGCGGCGCCACCGCGGGTATCGCCATCAACCTTGGTTAAGATAACGCCGGTCAGAGGCAGGGCTTCATTAAAAGCCTTGGCGGTATTCACCGCATCCTGGCCAATCATGGAGTCGATAACAAACAGCGTCTCAACCGGATTAGCGGCACTGTGTACCTGCTTGATCTCGGCCATCATCTCACCGTCAATATGCAGGCGTCCGGCGGTATCCACTATCAGGACATCAACAAACTTTTTCTTTGCACTGGCAATCGCGCCGTTAACAATATCCACGGGCTTTTCGCTGATATCACTGGGGAAAAATTCCGCACCCACTTCGGCGGCGAGGGTTTTAAGCTGCTCAATGGCCGCGGGTCGATAGACATCGGCGGAGACAACCATGACCTTTTTCTTTTCACGCTCTTGCAGGTGACGGGACAGCTTAGCCACTGACGTGGTTTTACCTGCACCCTGGAGACCGGCCATCAATATTACTGCTGGTGGTTGAGCGGCTAGATTGAGGGATTCATTTTCCTCTCCCATAACCTTTTCCAGCTCGGCCTGAACAATCTTAAGAAACTGCTGGCCGGGGTTGAGGCTGCGGTTAACCTCTTGCCCCAGGGCGCGCTGCTTAACCTGTTCGACAAAGTCTTTGACTACCGGCAGTGCAACGTCCGCTTCGAGCAGTGCCATGCGCACTTCACGTAGGGTGTCCTGAATATTCGCTTCGCTGAGGCTCGCTTTTCCCGAGATCTTTTTCAGGCTGTCCGACAGACGTTCACTTAAATTTTCAAACATTGCCATGGATATGCTTTCCAACTAGTCATTGATGCCGGGCATTATAGCAATTATTTTGCTCAACTCTTCACCCCGCTCACTGAATATGACACACTCTGTCGAAATATTTTGCGATAAACACTGATGACAAGTTTCTTTGCTGGTTCTGCAATTGCTTTATACCTGTTCGCCTTCGGCTATCAGGTGTCGCAGTTGCGCAAACATCCCAAGGCCCCTACAGCTGCTTTCCAGCTGACTGCGGCATTGGCGATTGTCCTGCACGGCGCTGCTACCTATGGCTTGCTATTTAGTGCGGCGGGGTTAGATCTTAGCCTGCTAAAAATATGCGCCCTGATCTCGCTGGTTATTAACGTAGTCCTGTTTTTCAGCGGCCTTAAGAAACCCATTCACAGTCTTTTTCTATTTCTGTTTCCAATTTCAGCGCTTTCGCTATTTGCCGCGACAACCACTCCGAGCACTAAAGCCGCTGTGGTTATACCGCCAACTATCGAAGCTCATGTGCTGATCTCTATTCTCGCCTACAGCACCTTGGCTATCGCCGCACTGCAGGCGCTGCTTATCGGCTACCAGAACTGGCAACTGAAACATAAGCACCAGAACTTGCTGATGCGTACTTTCCCACCTCTCCAGAGTATGGAAGCACTGCTTTTCGAACTGGTTTGGGCGGGTGAAATACTGCTGACAATGTCGCTGATCAGTGGATTCCTGTTCTATGAAGATTTCTTCACCCAGCAACTGCTGCACAAAGTGGTGTTTAGCATGGTGGCCTGGGTTTTCTACGGTTGCCTGTTGTGGGGAAGACATTTTCAGGGCTGGCGCGGCAATACCGCCATTCGCTGGACCTGGGCGGGCTTTATCGCCATATTATTGGGCTATATCGGCAGCAAAGTGGCGCTGGAATTCCTTCTAGTTTAGTCTGACTTTCGTCAATTAGTCTTCAATCAACCTTCATCTACACCAAAACCTATCCAGAACCCGCCTAAATAGGCATGAATATCTATTTAAGCCTATTGCCAAAAGCTAAAAACTAATTCACCATGAGCGGCCTTAATGTTTTAGGTTTTTGAATCTTGGACGGTTCCCACCCCTGGGTGTTGTGGTTAACACTCGTCGCATTGCTAATTGTATCCGCTTTTTTCTCTGGCTCCGAAACCGGCATGATGTCTTTAAACCGTTATCGGCTCCGGCATCAACGCAAAAAAAGTGCTGGCGCTCGCAGAGCAGCCAAACTTCTTGCTGTGCCCGATCGGTTGATCGGCCTGATTCTGATTGGCAATAACGCAGTCAATATTCTGGCGGCGATTATCGCCAATATGCTGGCAATTATTTATGTTGGCGAAGCCGCTGCCCCCTGGGTCGCCACTGCCTCACTGACTATCGGCGTGCTGGTATTTTCCGAAGTAACCCCAAAGACTATTGCCGCTCAGAACCCTGAATGGTTCGCGTTTAAAGCCAGCCATATTCTCAAGCCGCTACTTAAGCTTATGTGGCCGCTGGTATGGATGGTTAACAAGCTGACCAATGGCCTGATTAAATTGCTCGGCTTTGACCCCA
>JABBBF010000061.1 GCA_018607545.1 SAR92 clade bacterium
TAACCCTCAAGCCGACCATGTATATTGCCAATGTCGACGAGGAAGGTTTTGAAAACAACCCCTACCTGGATGCGGTAAGAGCTATTGCCGAGCAGGATGGCTCCATCGTTGTGCCTATTTGCAATAAGCTCGAAGCCGAAATTGCCGAACTCGAAGATGACGAGAGAGATGAGTTCCTTGAAGAGATGGGCATGGATGAACCGGGACTCAACCGCGTCATTCGCGCTGGTTACGGCCTGCTTGGACTGCAGACCTACTTTACCGCCGGTGTTAAAGAAGTTCGCGCCTGGACGATTCCGGTTGGCGCAACAGCACCCCAGAGTGCGGGAAAGATTCACACAGATTTCGAAAAAGGCTTTATTCGCGCCGAAATTGTTGGCTACGATGACTATATCGACGGTAATGGCGAACAGGGCGCAAAAGATGCGGGTAAATGGCGTCTTGAAGGCAAAGACTACATTGTTAAAGACGGCGACGTTATCCACTTCCGCTTTAATGTCTAACTATTGCTTCAGTATTCATAGCCGCAGCATTCTATGAGCCGGGTTTCCGGACGCTGGAAACTCGGGTTATTATTGGCCCTGACCACTGCCTGCCTGTGGGGTGTTCTGCCCATTGCTCTTAAAGGCGTAATGGAAACCCTGGATCCCATCACTACAACATTCTTTCGCTTTGCCCTCGCCGCAGCACTGCTGACCCCCTACATTATTTTTCGCACAAGAGGGAGTTCGGCACAAAATCCCAAGCGATTTAGGTCGGTCAAACTTTTACTGCAACTGCTGGTGGCCGGGTTACTGCTAACCGGCAATTATGGCCTGTATATTCTCGGCCTAGAGAGAACCACTGCCGAAGCCACCCAGCTAATGATTCAAGTGGCCCCGATGCTGTTATTGCTCAGTGGACTCTGGGTATTTGGCGAACGTTTCTCGCGGGCCCAATGGCTCGGGTTTGCGACCTTCTTTAGCGGCCTATTAATGTTTTTCTATCCCCACTTCTATGGCCTGTTTGTCGCCGTGAATGACTATGGCCTGGGGGTACTCATGGTGCTATTGGCTGCTGTGTTATGGACCGGCTACGCCACCCTGCAAAAATTTCTGCTGCGGGAATACAGCTCTCAGGAGACCATGCTGGTGTTTTACTGGATTGGCGCACTGGCATTTTTGCCCTTTACCGATTTCAGTAGTCTGCCGCAGTTATCCAATCTGCAGTGGGGGCTCTTGCTGTTCTGTGGCTTAAACACATTGATTGCCTACGGCAGTTTTGCCGAAGCCATGGTGCATATTGAAGCCTCCAAAGTGAGCACAATATTAGCGCTAACACCGCTGATCACCTTCGCAACAGTGCACACAATTCCATTTAGCGGGCTGGCTGTCGAACCCTTGGGCCCACTGTCCATAAGTGGTGCCATTTTGGTGGTGGTTGGCTCTATGGTCACTGCACTCAATAAAGTAAAAGATTAGACTGCAACCTTGAACTACTGATTTAATAACAAGAGGTCACTCCCAGTGATTAAAAAGCTAGCACTTACTCTTTCACTAATCATTGCCATACTTATAGGCGTTATTGCCATAAAAAGCCCAGGCGGGTTGAGCGGTTTCTGGGTCATACTCAGCTCTGTCACCGGCCTTAATACCACAGAGCCCCCGGCTGATATCTCTGATGCCAGCTTCCAACTTCCCCCCGGCTTTTCCGTCAGTCTCTATGCAGAAGATCTTGTAGCGCCAAGGTTTCTTGTTCCAACTGAGACTGACGATATTATTGTCAGTTCTACCATTGAAGGTTCGATCAAACTTCTAAGGGATTTGGATGCAAATGGCAGCGCTGAAACAGTCACCGTGCTTATCTCTGACTTAAATACGCCACAGGGGCTGGTATTTGATGGCGACTGGCTGTACTTCAGTGAGCGGGATAATGTCAGCAGGGTGCGCTTCAACCATCAGAGTGGCACTCTAATCGGCCAGCCACAATTAGTGATCGGGGATCTGCCCTACGGCCACCCCTATCATAGCCACAATACCAAGACCATCGGCATATCCCCGGATCGAAAGCTCTATATTACCGTCGGCTCTCCCTGCAATATCTGCGAACCAGAGGATCCACGCTATTCGGCAATACTACGCGCTGAACTGGATGGCAGTGGCCTGGAGATATACGCCAGCGGTTTGCGCAACAGCATCGGGTTCGATTGGGCACCCTGGTCGGGCGAGTTATTTGCAACCGTTAATGCACGGGACCTGCTCGGCGACGATTTCCCACCAGATGAGTTAAACAAGGTTATTCAAGGCGGCTTTTATGGCTGGCCCTACTACAATGGCGACAATATTCCCGATCCTGACTATGGCAATAAACGCCCCGACCTTCTGAGTAGTGCAATCCCGCCAACATTTAAGTTCAGGGCTCACAATGCGCCGCTTGGCATCCACTTTTTGAGCAGCACTGCTTTATTGCCAGTTAATTTTAATAGAACTGCACTGGTCGCCCTGCATGGCTCGTGGAATCGCTCTTCGCTGGATGGTTATAAAGTAGTAGCGCTGCACTGGGACAGGGATGGCAATATCAGTAGCAGTGACTTTATGAGTGGATTCTTAACTGAGGCTGGTGTCTCTGGCAGGCCGGTTGATATTACCCAGGATCGCAGCGGCAATCTCTATATCAGTGATGATTTAGCTGGCAGGGTTTATCGGGTGGCTTTAGGGTCGGGAGGCAAATAAAAGCGCCCCTGACCGAAACTACCGCAACCGTCGCCTGTTACAAGGCCAACAAATACGTTGAAACACTGAGACTTCTGGACATCCTGGTGTAACGTAAAACCATAAATGCCAGCCTCACAGCTTTGGCAACCCCGGTCAGAGGCTGGGGCTATTATGCAAAGCTGGAGGGTTTAATGAATGACCTAGCTATCAGTACAGAAAAACGTGCTGAGGATTTACTAAAAGTGTGACCCAGGTCATTTTTAAGCGGCAACTCATACAGAAAACAGTTTGTGTCTAAACCTGCGCTCTGGCTATTGACAAATCTTATGTCTGTGGCCAAAATGCGCGCCCTTATATCAGGGACTGCATCAATTTTGTGGCTACGTAGCTCAGCTGGTTAGAGCACAGCATTCATAATGCTGGGGTC
>JABBBF010000111.1 GCA_018607545.1 SAR92 clade bacterium
TAGTGGCCACAGCAAAGGTCCAGGCATACCATTTTTGACCCATGGATTTTTCAATGTAATAGGCCGGACCACCACGGTAGTTGCCGTTGTCATCTTTCTCTTTATAGATCTGTGCCAGGGTGGCTTCGATATAGGCGGTGGATGCGCCGAGGAAGGCAACTGTCCACATCCAAAATACTGCGCCCGGGCCACCGATGGCAATGGCGGTGGCGACACCGGCGATATTACCGGTGCCGACGCGGCCAGAGAGCGACATGGTCAGTGCCTGGAATGAGGAGACGCCGGCATCGGAGCTGCGCCCCTCGCTCATAATTTTTATCATATGCCTGAAATGTCGCACCTGAAGAAATTTGGTGCGCAGGGAAAAGTAGAGTCCTGTTCCAAGGCATAGATAGATAAGTGCTGAACTCCAGATTATGCCGTTTAGGTAACCGATAAATGCTTCCAAGACCTCCCCCCTCTTATATTTATTTTTGCCGTCTGTTTTTATTGTTTACTGAGTTTAACTCCAATTGGCTAAACTCGGTTAACCATTATTTATGCCCTTATTTTTTCACTGCCAGCTGGTCCGCCTCGGTGAACAGGTCATCGAGGCCGAGGATAAACTCATCCACAGATTTGCCGCCACCAATTTGCAGCGCCGGTAACTCTAGTGCAGAGAAATACTTCGGGTAGGGAGAAAACTCTCCCCACTGCTGCATCTCGCTGGCGATATTAACAACCAGTATCAACAGTACAAACCCAACAGAGGTAATCCAGCGCTGTCGCGCCAGCATACTGGTTGCCAGGGCAAAGTTTGCCGCGAGTAACACCGCCACAAGCATCAGGTTTATCAGCGGCGCAACTGCATCTATTAAAAACTCTGCGCTGAGGTTATAACCCACAACCCTGATAAGCCAGTCGCTGGCACTGTAGACCAAGGCGGCCAGCAGGATTAAATTGTAGTGCCCGAGAAAATTAGCCTCTTCACGCAGAAAGCGCCCTATAGCACCCCAAAACAGTGCCAGCATCAACAGAAAAACCTGGGTCAAGAGGATGCTGGAGAGGGCATTTTTCCACTGCCATTCAACATAACTATTTGCGTAGAGAGCGGTAACATCAATCAGCAGAACAAACAAAAACAGTGGTAGCCAGATCGAGAATCGATTTAACTGGCCGACATCTTTTTCCAGTCGATGCAGTTCTTTGGCCGCTTCTACCGGATGACTGTCGGCAATAATTCGCAATCTGGTGCGCCCGATTTTTATCTCGGCACCATCGGCCAGCACAGTTGCGGAAGATGTGCTGTCAGTCGATGCGCTATTAATAGAGAGATTTTTAATAATCTCGACGCCATTGAGACTCTCGAGATCAGTAAGCTGCCAGCCACCTTCAACCGCGTCCAGTCGCAGATGGTTGGCGGAGATATGGCCGTCGCTGAGTACCACATCATTTGCGTAGCCGCGGCCAATGCTGATCGACGGCCCCTCGACACGGTAGTGGTGTCGGCTCTTGCCGCCCCAGCCGAGCACTTCAATAATCACTGCCATTTTGCCACCCCCATAAACTTGCGGACAAAGGCCTGGGCATTTTTCTGGCTCACCCCGGCCAGAGTAAAGTGACTTAAAAAGGCCGCGTGGGAATCGTCTACCGTGCCCTGTAAAAACAGCACATCGTAGAGTTTCGGGTAGTCTTTGTAGGCTCTTGCGCAAAATACCGCTTTGGTTTTTCGCGTGTTTTCAGCGCGGCTAATCACAAACTGGTCATCGCAGTTAAAATCACCAACATCTTTCTCTTCCGTTTTATTACCTGGCACAAAGTCAGCAAACAGGCGCTGGTAGTAAGCATAGAACTGCGGGGCATTGAGCTTGTCGGCTTCGAGCCAGAAAAACTGGTACTCGATAATGCCGCTATTAAATTTTCCGCGCAGATAGATATTATCTTCACTGCGACAGGTGCGGTCGGCACTCAGAAACTGCGCTTTTTCCGATGCGCTGTTGGAACCGCCCCAGCATTTTACAAAGGGTTTGAGTTCGTCGATAACCTGCGCCTGACCCAGGGGCATGGTTGTCCAATCCAGCGCCAGCATACGGCTAAATTTTCCCTCTTGATCATCGAACAGCTGCTGGCCAATACGCTGGGTCATATCCTCTGTCACAGCAGTTCTGCCCTGATACTCTGTAATCAACTTATGCAGAGCTGTGACCGGTACCAAAAAGCTGACCTGATTGCCTGCAGTGGAGACATTGATGCCGATAACCTCACCGGCTTCACTCAGGGTTGGCCCACCGCTCATACCGGAATTTAATGAGCCGGTGAAGTGCACTCGCGGATGATAGCTGGTTTGATTGATGCCATTGTAGGTGCCGGGGACGACGGTTAGTCCCAGATCCAGGGGATTGCCAAGAGCAAAGACCGGCACACCGATAGGCGGTTCGGTAACAGCCAGCGACAGTGGCTGTGCACCAAGATCAGCGGCGCTGACCAGTGCCAGATCATTGACAACATCCACATCGAGCAGCTGCAGGTCACCGGTTTTATCTGCGGCGGTAAGATATTCAATACGGTACTGCTCGGGCTTGCTGGCGGCCAGTTGGATAACATGATAGTTGGTGGCGATCAGCCCCTGGTTATTGACGACAAACCCTGAACCGATGGCACTCTTGCTACCAGAGGTAACATCAATAATTCTGATCTGTAAAATACCGGCTTTATTTTCGGCAAATAATGTTCGCGCATTCTCATTTTGACTGAAGCCGATACTGTGCCAGCAAAGCAATAGTCCCAGTAAAAATTTTAGCGCTCGCCCTGCGGTTTTATCTATCGCCAATTTGACACTCCTGTGCGTAGCCGTTCTTTAAATAAATTGCGAAGCTGTTACCTAAGTAAAGTCCGTAGCTATTCTTTCAATACATCTGTGCCATTACAAGCACTGTAAAAAACTCAATGGTTATTTACAGATTAAGCGCGTTAAAATGCTGCTATTAAAAGCACGGCGGACATTAATCAACTACATTAATCTCTACTAATGCTCTATAGGATCTCCGCTCAGTGACAGGAACGAAAAAAGATATGACCGACTCTTTCAAAGAAAGTGCCCTCAA
>JABBBF010000083.1 GCA_018607545.1 SAR92 clade bacterium
GTTTGTAGCGCGCCCGTGCCAGTCGACTGGGTTTAATATCCTCGGCGAGCATCGACGGCGAGAGATCCAGTATCAGTATCAGTGCACTAGCTTTTTTATGTACCGGCTGAGGCAACTGCTGCCAGGTGGGGCCGGCTAACGCAAGGCAGCCAACAATCCAGGCCAGCAGTACCCAGTAGATTCCACGCTGTTTTTTATTGCTCTCCCCCTGCATTAAAAATGGCAGTAGTGCCGGATTGATAATCTTTTCCCAGTTGCCGGCACTGCGCTTACGCAACTGGGCAAAGGCGACTATTAATAGTGCGGGAATCAGACCGAGTAGTGCCAGTGGACGCAGAAAATGGAACTCGCTGAAATCAGTGCCTAACAATTCAAGCATTTGACCTCCTGGTACTGCTGCTGGAAACGGTAAACAGTGCAACTAATAAACTCAGGACAAAGGCCAGCCCCAGGGGCCAGTGATAGAGGGCGGCTATAGGGCGAATAGTTTCCGCATCCTGCTCTATGGGCTCGAGACGATTGAGTTCCTGGTAAATCTCTGCAAGCTCCTGTGGATTGCGAGCGCGAAAGAATTTGCCCCCTGTGGCATCGGCAATACCCACAAGGGTTTTCTCATCGAGATCTGCGGATGGATTAGTGATGCGGGTGCCAAACAGGCTGCGGGTTTCCATCGCCTCTGCGCCTATACCTATAGTGTAAATTTTTACTTTAGCGCGGCTGGCCAGTTCAGCGGCTTTAAGGGGATCCAGTTCCCCGGCATTATTGGCGCCATCGGTGAGCAGAATAACCACACGATGATTTTCCGGTCTCTCCTGTAAGCGTTTTACCGATAGGCCAATGGCATCTCCTATGGCGGTTCCCTGGCCAGCAAAACCCAGCTGCGCTTCATAGAGCAGGGTCTGCATGGTTTTGCGGTCAAAGGTCAGTGGCGTTTGCAGATAGGCTTTTTCACCAAATAAAATCAGCCCCAGTCGATCGCCCTGGCGCTCAATCACAAAGTCACCGACCACATCTTTAACCGCGACCAGTCGATTGACGACCCTGCCATTTAGTTGCATATCTTCCCGCTCCATACTGCCGGAGATATCCACCGCCAATAAAATATCGCGACCATTGGTTGGCAGGGCGACGGGTTCGCCGATCCAGATCGGTCTGCTGACTGCCAGCAGGGCGCTCAGCCAGATAAGCCATAGCGCGGCTAAGAGTAGCGATTTTTGCAAGCTATTGGTTGCCGTAGAATTGATTTCTCCGGCGACATTGGCCAGTAGCGGGGCTCGCAGGGCGCGCAGTTGAACCTCGGCTGGTTTGCGCAGCCATCGATACAATAGTGGCAGCGGTGCCAGTATTAGAGCCCATGGCCAGAGTAGTTCTAACATAGGGCTCTATCTTCTATTTTATCTTCTGGCTGATGTTTCACAATCCAGATTTTCGCATCCACAAACAGCGGGTCAATTTCATCTTTACCAAGCGAGCTGCTGCCATACAGCGCCTTATTCATATCCAGATTTAACGGCTCGAAAACCGGCTTATCGCAGCTGAGCTGCATAAAGCGAATAAATTCCATAATACTCTGGCTGCCCGGATGGCGACTGGGGTAGGCGCTGTTGGCGGTCTGTTTTAACAGTTCAAAAAGTGCTCGCAGTTGCTGCTGTGAATCTTCGAGTGATTCTAATTGATGGAGTTTTTTCAGTGCCTGGCGACGATAGAGTTTGGCGCTGTAGCGGCGGTAGAAGACGTTGATTAACCAACTTAATAATAAGCAGCCGCCAATCATTAAAATCCACCAGCCCGGTGCCAGCGGCCACCAGCCGATCGGTTCAGGCAGGTGAATATCACGCAGTTGATCCAGTGGACTTGCCGCGGCCTCTGTTAGTGGATTCGCCGTGGCTTCTGTTAATAGAATGCCCACTAGCTGCGCCGTCCTTTACGTCGTTTGCCATAGGCCTGGGCAAGTATGCTCATCACCGGGTCGGCGCTATTAAACGGCAATAGACCGGCGGATAGCTGCTGGCTGAATTTTTGCAGTCGCTGGCTGCGCTCTGTAAAGGCATTGGCAAAGGCTTCACGCAGGCTGTTATTGCCGGTGTCGAGGAGCCGTTGATGCTCGCCATCGCTGACTGCATAGAGTGCCGGTTCGGGCAGCTCGGTCTCAATGCTGTCGAAGACATGACAGAAGTTGAGGTTGCCGTGGCGAGCCAATTCAAACAGATGTCGCTCGCACTCCTGATCAAAGTCATGGAAGTCGCTGACAACAAATATGGTGGTGCCGGGCAGTGAGAAGCGTCGCGTCTCTTCGAGTATATGGGCGAGACTGTGTTCGAATTGGTGTTGCTCCGCAGCCGGTTCCAGCAGCTGCTGGCTAAAGTCCTGCAGCTCATGAATAAACTGTAGAACTGCATGGTGACTGCGGCGTGACTTTACCTCCGCTTGACGCTGGGCGCCAAAAACCAGTCCGCCAACTCGATCGT
Source organism: SAR92 clade bacterium (assembly GCA_018607545.1). The sequence goes on from JABBBF010000083.1 coordinate 2,469, forward strand.
TGGCGTTGAGTCCGGCCCATGCCAGTGCCGCGGAGATTTCACAGGCAACCACAGATTTAAGTCGCTGGCTGCCAAAAAACATTGAGCTGCGTAGATCGCTGACCACCAGTACCGGGCGCTCGCGCTCTTCGCGAAATATCTTGGTATGTGGGGTCTGGGTTTTGGCGGTAACCCGCCAGTCGATACTGCGCACATCGTCGCCGGGTTGATAGATGCGCACTTCCTCGAAGTCCATACCGCGACCACGAAACCTTGAGCGGTGTCCACCGGCCATCATCTGCCGCGCCTGAATACGCGGAAAGCCGGTTAGCTCCCGGGCAGCATAGCGCAGCTTGACCATCGCGCTGACACTGGCGATGGCGGGATGGTCATTATTCTCTAGGTTCTGGGTCATCAGGCTGAAGCGACAGTGTCCAGTAATGTATCTATAACCTGGTTGGCGGTGATACCGCTGGCCTCTGCATCGAAGCTGAGTATCAGGCGGTGGCGCAAGACATCGTGGGCCACTGCGCGAATATCATCTGGGGTAACAAAGTCGCGGCCCTGCAGCCAGGCCATGGCGCGGCTGCAGCGATCCAGGGCTATAGTAGCTCGCGGGCTGGCAC
>JABBBF010000076.1 GCA_018607545.1 SAR92 clade bacterium
AGATCCGGTTCGCTATATCAGCAACCACAGTTCCGGAAAGATGGGCTATGCCATGGCGACCGCCGCTATAGAAGCCGGTGCAGAGGTAACCATCGTCTCCGGGCCAGTAGCGCTTGCAGCACCGGATCGCTGCACAATTATTCCGGTTATCAGCGCTGCTGAGATGCACAGCTCGGCAATGGCCGCCTGTAGCGATGCCGATATTTTTATTGCCACAGCCGCTGTCGCTGACTACCGGCCGGTCAGTGTCGCCGAACAAAAGATGAAGAAAACGGCTGACAGCATTGAGCTCAAGCTGGAAAAGAATGTGGATATTGTCAGCGCTGTGGCCGATAACTTTAACGATCTTTATGTTGTTGGGTTTGCCGCAGAGACTCAGGATATTGAGACCTATGCGCGAGATAAATTAGCCCGCAAAAAACTCGATGCAATCGTCGCCAACGATGTTTCACGGACGGATGTCGGCTTTAATGCCGCCTGGTGGATCACCGCCGATAGCAGTCAGGCCTTTAGTAAAAGGAGCAAGGCGCAACTGGCCAGAGATATTATCGACGCTATCTCTCAAAGGCTTGAACGCTAAGATTGCACTGAACTTTACAGAGTGGACCTTACAGAGTGAACTTTAAAACAACCCTCTCGCGAATTCTTAAAGATCCGCTTTTGCTCGGCAGCACGATTGTCGGCGCACTGTTATTAATTACGGTTTATATAACGCTCTATCAAAACCTTGTTGTTCAGGCTCGTCAGCAGCTGGTGGATTTTCACTACGGTCTAAATATGAAAGTAGCCGCCAGTCGAGTGGACACATATATCGACCAACAGAGACAACAGCTGGCATCACTGGCCGCCCAGCAGACAACCATCGACAACTTTAGCGCCGCAGATAAAGCCAGTCTGGAAAAGGGAGAAAACTCAGCTGCAGCAGCGATCACAGATGCCGAAGCAATTTACTATGTAGATTCATCAATCACCCGCCACAGTGCCAAACTGGGCTTTGCCGCCAAGCATATGCTGCGTCTCTCCCAGCAGGGAAAAGTCGTTGATCCGCGCGCAATCAAAGTTGAGAACCAGTGGAAAATTCTTTTTAGCCAAGCGGTTGTCGCGGACGATAAAATTATCGGCAGCATCCTCGCCCAGCTGCCCACCAGCGGACTGCGCTTTGCCCTGAGCACCATCGACAGCTCCCTGGGGCTTCTGCAACTGCAACAGATAAGCTCCCAAAATCGCACTGTTGTGGTTGTGCAAATAGGTTCTGACTCTGAGGGAAATCACAGCCGCGACACCTTTGATACGGTTAATCCGCTGTGGAAACTAACCTTTGCCCCTTCCGCCACACTACTAAAAGCAATTGATAACGCCCTGCCACCGTTTGGCCTTTTTTACAGCAGCTTTGCTTTAACGATTTTAATCTTGCTGTATTTGATTATCAGATTGCGTCTCGGACGCCGTTCTCTGGCAGAGGCTATTGAATTAGATGCTCGACAGAGCAACCCCCTTAACCAGCGCTGGACCAAACCCTCAGTCCAGCAGGTTGCCAGTGAAGCCTCTGATTTAAACCTAGAAATTCAGCCCCTAGAAAAAAGCATCTTTATCCCAGAGGAACCGATAGTTGAGTTGGAGGAATCCCCGTCGGCACTCGAGCAGCAGTTAATGGAGAGCCTGCAATCTGTCGCGACCGATACAGCAGTCACCAGCAATATCCCTGACGTGGTCTTCCGCGACTACGATATTCGCGGAATCGCCGGCACAGAAATTACTGCCGATTTTGCCAACCATCTGGGCAAGGGCGTGGGAACCCTTCTGCGCCGGAATGGGGAAGAGAGCATTTATATTGGCCGCGATGCCCGGCTCAGCTCGCCGGAGCTGGCCGCTGCCTTGAAGGCAGGGCTGATTTCCTGCGGAATCAATGTTGTGGATCTGGGTGAGATAACCACACCCACACTCAACTTCGCTATTCACCACGGCGGTCACGCCAACAGCGGTATTATGGTTACCGCCAGTCACAATCCAGCCGCCTACAACGGCTTTAAAATTATTATCCAGCGCGAAGTGATATCCGGGCAGACCCTGCAGATGCTTAAACCCATGTTGCGCGGCAATAACTTTGCCAGCGGTGAGGGAAGCTCAACCAGTGTCGATATTATTCCGGAATACGTTGCACATATTGTCGAACAGAGCCTGATCAGCAAAACCTTTAAGCTGGTTATTGATGGTGCCAACAGTGTTCCCGGTCCGATTGCCGTGCAACTCTTCGACAGTCTCGGCTGTATGGCATTTCCTCTCTACTGCAATGTTGACGGTTCATTTCCAAACCATGAACCCAACCCGGCGGACGAAAAAAATCTTGCCGATCTGCGCCAGCGGGTAAAGACGGAAAGTGCAGATCTAGGCCTGGCATTTGATGGCGACGGTGATCGGGTGGTGGTTATATCGGCCCTGGGCAGAGTCGTTTGGCCAGACCAACTGATGATGATTTTTGCCCGTGATATACTCGCCCGCAAGCCTGGATCGGATATTATCTTCGATGTAAAAAGCAGCAAACGGCTGCCTGAACTGATCCGCCGCTACTCTGGCAGACCGGTGATGTGCAAGACTGGTCACGCCCATGTAAGAAAACAGGTGCATGACAACAATGCACCGGTTGGCGGTGAATTTAGCGGCCATATATTTTTCAATGACCGCTGGAAAGGTTTTGATGATGGTCTCTATGCCGCAGTGCGATTACTCGAAGTGCTCAGCGATCTGGGACAGAGCCTCGACGAGATTTTAGATGAATTGCCAGGCAGTGTTTATACACCTGAGATTCTGGTTCCAATCAGCGAAGGTGAAAAGTTTGACCTGATGCAAACGCTGGCGGCTGGCTGCCAATTTGCCCGGGCGCAGGTCATTACTATTGATGGCTTGAGAGTTGAATACAGCTTTGGCTGGGGCTTAATAAGAGCCTCAAACACCTCAGCAAACTTGACCCTGAGATTTGAAGCCGATGATGAGAGCGGCCTCGAGCAGGTCAAACAGGAATTTCGCCGCGAACTGGCACCCTTTATAAATAACATAGAAGACT
>JABBBF010000229.1:0-382 GCA_018607545.1 SAR92 clade bacterium
GATGTAAAGTCTCCAATGTTTTTTTGCAATGAACCTGCATTGTTTATGATGATTTGGATCTCAGGAAAAGCTTTCAGAGACTTCGCAATGCACTTTTCTACAGATTCCTTATCTGTTACGTCGATGTATATTGCTGTTGCCTCACGCCCCATCAATTGGATTTCATCTATGACACTTTTTGCGGTTTCCTGATTGCGCTGTGCAATCACGATATTGGCACCTGCCTCAGCGAGTTTTAACGCAATACCTCTTCCAATTCCTTGGCCGCCACCTGTGATAAATGCGGTTTTTTTATTCAGGATTCGTTCCATTGTTATTTCCATTTATGATCTTGATTTAGTATGCAATCGCCACGGTTGCGGCCGCTAAGATGTCCGAACAG
>JABBBF010000229.1:392-755 GCA_018607545.1 SAR92 clade bacterium
AACAGTTTGGATAAACCAGTGCCTCAAGTGTTTCGCTGTAGGGTATATGCACATCGGGAGTAGTTATTCGTTGAATTGGCGCTTTTAAAGACTTAAATGCCCTCTCTACGATAAGGGCAGCTATCTCAGAGCCAACGCTGGCAGTGCGATGAGCGTTATCGACGATAACCAGACGACCAGTCTTTCTCACTGAAGTAATCAGAGCTTCAGTATCGAGTGGTATCAGGGTTCGCGGGTCTATTATTTCAGCAGATATGCCTTGATCTTCTAGAATCTGGGCGGCCTCTAACGCAATATTTAGTGTCGCGCCTATGGCTACAATTGTGATATCCGAGCCCCACCGTTTGATCTCTGCCTGGCCTA
>JABBBF010000229.1:765-3052 GCA_018607545.1 SAR92 clade bacterium
GAATAGGGGCGGTCGGAGTGCTGTGCTGCCATGCTTAGGTTGTAATACATGCAACATCGAAATACGACTGGAATCTTCATCTGTCCACCTGTCATATAGCGCAGTTTGCTTGCCTGATTGATAATTTGGTCTGAGGCAAGATAGGTGAAGCTGGCTACAGTTAGATCCACTACTGGTCTTAGGCCTGTCATTGCGGCGCCAACAGCCATTCCCGTAAAGGCATTTTCAGATATAGGAGTATTCCAAACACGCTTGTTATCAAACATATTTATCAATTCACTGTTGCCGTGTAAGACAATGTCTTCGCCCATTACAATGACTCGCTCGTCGCGCAGCATCTCTTCTTTATGGGCCTCCGTCATGGCCTGTTTGTAGGTGATCTTTGTATTGGCATTTTGCATAATGCGGCAGTCCTTGAGTTTATAAATATTAGTTTGGGTAGTTGATTGGATTGCTGTACATGTAGTCATAAAGTGAAGATTCGTCTGGAAATGGGCTGCTGTCGGCAAACTGATTTGCATCGACCACTTCGGCTGCGACTTCAGCTTTTATGGTTGATAGTTGTCTTTTTGAGATACCTTTTTTGAGTAAGCTGTCGCGGTACAAAACTAAGGGGTCGCAGTGGGTTCTATAATGATTGATTTCAGCTTCGCTACGATAGGGAGTCGGCACTTCAAGTCCCTCATTATGCTCTTCGAATCTATAGGTTTTTGCTTCTATAAGCGTGGGGCCATGCCCATCTCTTGCCCTTGATACAGCTTCTGCAGTGACCTGATAGACCGCATCGACATTCTGTCCGTCGACAGTTACTCCAGGTACGCCAAAGGCCTCGCCTCTTTTGGCAATGTCAGGCTGGCCATGTGATTGAGTAATGGAAGTAGTCATTGCATAGTGATTATTTTCGCAAAAGTAGATAACTGGAAGATTCCAGATGGCGGCCATATTGATGGCTTCGCTAAAAGCGCCTTCGTTACATGCACCATCACCGAAAAAACACAGGCTCACTTGATCCGTGGCCAAAACCGAAATGCTAAGAGCGGCACCAGTGGCTAGAGGTATACCCCCGCCAACAATGGCTGACTCACTGATGACGCCGACGGTAGAGTCGGCAAAGTGCATTGATCCGCCGCGCCCTTTACATATACCGGTGACCTTGCCCAGCATTTCCGCCATAAGTGGTCTTAGTGCTGCTCCTTTGCCAATAGGATGGCCGTGGCTTCTATGGGTACCTGTTATGTAATCATTATCATTTAATGCCATGCAGGCGCCAACGATGGCTGCTTCCTGTCCAATAGCCAAGTGGCCCTCCGTACCTCGGATAATAAGAGACTCTTCAAATTGCCGAATTCTCTGCATGCGTCGGTACATCTCTAATTTTCGTTCTGTGGATAGCATCTTTAATAGATCCTTCTGGTAAGTAAGGTTTAGAACTTGGAAACTGCTGGACGCTGAAGGGGCCGATACACCCATTCCGCAAAATTAACTAAATCGAGACTCGGAAAATCCAGGGCATCGTCTGGAAGTTCTGAAAAACTTTTAATTATCTCCTCAGGTGTACCCTCTTGTTCATAAATCGCAATCATTTTGTAATTGATTGAAGAGCCACCGGTGCCTTGGAACTGAGTCGATTCGAAATATTGCCCGCTAACTAATTGCGGTACATTGAGGGCGTGACGGATATGGCGTGTGGCATACCATTCACGAAATTCAGATTCCTGGCCAGACAATGGATTGGCAAAGGCGATGGTTAACATGGTGTGAATGTGGGTTGGCGAGCGACCGACCTTCTCAGATGCTGGGTAATATAACCAAGATGCCGGTGGTCTCGCAGAGGGTTCTTGTGAATACCAATTGAAGATTGACCGGATTAATGGTTTTGCTTCTTCAGCACCATCTAGGCAGAGTTCGACGATAAACAAAAAGTGGTAGGGAATCTCTTGATAAGCACCCTCAGTTATATCTATTTCATGTTTTTCTAAAAAATTTATTGATGCAACCAGGTCTGATTTGGCAATGTTTTCACGTAAATCTGTTGTTGCCCATTCAGTGAATTCAGCTCCTTTCCCGATTTCAGAGTTACTTAAAATAAGCAGCACATGAGAGCGTGGGCGTGGACTAATGCGTTGCTCCATTTTGGAATATGGGAAATATGTACTGGGAATATGTAACATTGGGAGTACCTACTAAAGGAGTTGATTAGAGAGAGTTTTTTGTTTTTTCTGAGGTTTGGTTACAAACCCCTGCTCAACCAAATAACCCAAATACCCCTTAATGGTTTCCCGGTTGA
>JABBBF010000016.1 GCA_018607545.1 SAR92 clade bacterium
CTATTCGGCTTTATGCGTGGTTTTCTTAGAATGGCCCACTCTAAACATGTTTTGATTGTCCTATTCTTAAAAAAACCTTCGAGCCGGAGGCGAGACCGCATTACTCGCTTTCGAATCCCTCAATGTTATACGGCAATTGTTTTTTTGGAGAATCTTCGTTCCCTCTAGTTGAATGAAACACTTCTCCGTCTTGATTAATGTAATCCACCCCTCCCTCTATATTTCTTTGTTTCATATAAGGGGGATCTATTCTCATTAATTGTTTGTGATGATTAACTGCTTCAAAACCATTGTTGTTTTTAAACGACATATGAGGACTAATGATGTCGAAATTAATAAGCAGCTCCTGCCCTTTCCTATAGCCTAAATTACGCTTATAAATAACCTTCTGCTTCTCTAATTTGGTTATATGCTTGTTGACATGAGTCTTGCTAATACCAAGATTGTGCTCGATCATTTCAGCATCTACTATTATCCTGTTTTCCTTGTCCATGTAAGACAATAAAAACATCAATATTCTATAATCGTTTTTAGTCAATGGTAATGACAACAGATACTTTAAAAACTCTTGATTTAAAACACAGAAATCATCGTATAACTTACCCTGCCTTAAAGCATTTACGTTGCTAACTTTTACCTCTTTGTAATACCCCTCGTCTTCGGGTAAATATACCCTATGCTCTACCCTTCTCCTTTGACCTTTTGGTGCTCCTTTTTTTGCCATAATCTGATTGAGATTTAGCAATATTAGCTAAATCTTAGCCAAAAATTGCTAAAATATAGCCAAAAATTGCTAAAAATTAGCAAATACTTGCTAAACCCCCTTAGTTAACTAATTAGTAATCAATGTTATATGATATAACCCTATTATATTAACTGTAGTAACCCCCTTAAAGGGGGCGAAGGGGGTGGGTTAATTTGATACTGAAATCTTAGTATTAACCTTAAAAAAACCTTCGAGCCGGAGGCGAAACTTACGCTTCCTATTTGTTTAATGATTCATCACTTTCAAAATTGATCTTTGCGTCTTCTTGTGACGTTTAAATCATCATCAATAGTTCTCAGAACCTTAGGTCCATATTTGTGATGCTCAATAAATTGATCGTCACGCCCTTCAACAGCGGTAACTATTGGTAGTCCTTTTTCCCACCTCTCCTTATTAAGCTGATTAACTTTATCTATTAGCTTATTTTCAATATCCTGACCCATTTATTCGGATTTGTCCTTACGTAGTATTGACGCTTACATTTTCTTTCAGCTGTTCCCCCTTAGGGGGCGGAGGGGGTATATTCTAATTAGGGTTTAAGCCTCTTCCTTTACTTCTTGAAATACCCTTCGATTGGTTCAAATTTGGGATCATGTTTTGCCACCTGTCTACTATAGCTTCGGTATGTTGCTTTAAGGTCGTAAGCTTGTCTTTTGATTCTTTCAATATGTTGTTCTGCTGCTGTAATTTGTCTGCGTTGATCTTGAAGGCTTGATTCCTTTTCGTTGCCTCTGCTTTCAGTTCGTTTAATCTGGCTTTGGATAAATTCAATTGCTCCAACAATGTCTTCTTCTCTGATTTCCCGAATAGTTCTCCTATCTGTTGGAATGTCGTTTTCTGTGAGGTTTTTGATTGCTTTTGCTCTCTCTTGTTGATCTCCTCGATCAAGCTTATTTTTTTTTTGCTCGAGGCTCTTAACCTCGAGTTCCAATGCTTTAACTCGTTTCTCTTCTTCCACCCGTTTATACTCGACGGCCTCTAATCGCTGTCGATTGGAGTTCTCTTTAGCCTCTCCCCTATCCATCCCTAGTTTCTGAGCTACTAGGTCTTGAATGTGGCTCATATCAGCCCTTTTTAGTCCTAGCATCTTACCCGTCACTTTATCCTGCCAATCAAAGACCATATGAGCGTGATAGTTGAGCTCTGAGCGACTTTTGCCTTCATCACGATGAATATGTATCTGAAAACATTCTATGCCCTTAGAGGCTTCGAGATCGCGCGCTAGAGCCTTTAAATCCTCTAGGGTGTGTTCTGGTTTTAGATTCACTACCGCTTCCCGTATTGGAGTAGCGTTTTTCTGAAGCTTTCGACCAGATGTTTCTTTGCAATAATGCTTGATTGCTTCTAGCCTGGCATCAATCTCTGATACCTTCCAAGATTCGTTGTCCTGGCTAAGATCTTTGTAGACATAATCAAGCTCTGCTTTCCGCTCATTGTGTGCGGTTGAGTTACTCTTGACTGCGTTAAAATGAATACTCGCTTTTGACATGATTTGCGCTTTAGCCCACCTCGTAGAGACCACGGAACTTTGACCCTTTAGGGTTAAAGTTAATAGTGGGCTATGAACTTTAAACTAAGTTATGGAAAAGCTTTGATAACTAGCACACAATGAATACCTTTATTTTATCCTTGAGGAATGACAAAGAGGCAACGTGAGGACGACCTTGAGAAGAGCCAAAGAGGAACATGATAAACATGTAGCCCCTACCCTATCGGCCTGGGGCTTTTTTATTCTATTACCTAATAATACAAATACACATTAGAACGACCCTCGATAGCATCTATACATACTGCTGGTATCTCTTTATCTAAGGTAAGTCTAGCTTTAGCCCATTCGTTACTTTTGATGGTAAACATTTGATTACTAATCATATACTCATCAACTATTGTATATACAGATGGTATTACAATAACTTTATTTGGATCATAGACATACATATGAAAGTTTCCTCCATTTAGATATAACTCCCATTTCACTTCTTCAACATAGGGATCAGTATTGTAGTTAAGAATGTGTTTAATCTTTTCGCCTTTCATAACTAATGTCCCTTTGTTATCAATTGATTGTGCATTGGTATTGAGACAGATAAGAAATATTGAGAGAGTAAATAGAGTCTTTAATGTTTTCATAATCATAACTACGGTTAGTAATTGAGATGTTTCTACAAGCCTAAATAGCAAGCTATTCGGCTTTATGCGTGGTTTTCTTAGAATGACAACACTCTAAACATGTTTTGATTGTCCTATTCTTAAAAAAACCTTCGAGCCGGAGG
>JABBBF010000173.1 GCA_018607545.1 SAR92 clade bacterium
CTGCTCTACTTGACGGCGCAGTTTGGCAATATCATCTTTGGGGTCGGCCTGAATACTTTTTTCCTGTTCCTGCAGATCGGTAATCACTCGCTCAGAGGCACCCTGTGCGCTGACCAGCTGCAGCTGCAGCTCTTCAAGGCTGTTGAGCAGTTCGACTTTTTCCCGCTCGGCCTGGCGAATATCCTCTTGCAGCAGATCCACTTCCGAGGCCAGTCTTGGATCGGGCAGTTCGATCTCGGTGGCGTTGTGGCGGAGAATTAAAAACAACAGGGTTACCGCGCCAAAGCCGCAGGCCATAATGTCCAGAAAGGAGAGACTAAAGGCGATATTGCGACGCTTCTTAGCCATTGCAGACCTCGATCAGCAGCAGTTGATAATCGCCGATAAATATTTTTCCGCCGGGCTGGGTGGTCTCTGGCAATTCTATGCTGGTGGTGCTGTCGCGATGGATAATATTGAGCCCCTGCCTGTTTATCGACATAACCAGTGCGGCGCTCTTATCAACCAGCGGGGTAATATTGAGTCGCTTGCCATCCATAGTAATACTCAGCGGTTCATCGAGAGGCCAGGCTCTTCCCTGATAGAGCAGGTGGGTTGCCGGGGCTGGTGGTGCGGTATCTGTACTGCGCCTCCCGCTGTTAATTAAAAGCTCTTGAATTGAGGTGATTCGATGCAGGTTTTCACTTTTTTCGATAAGTGACTGATGATAACTGAGGCAGTTATCAACGCCCTGGGTCTCGTTGAGTTCTCGGGCAGCACTAAACCCTGAATGCACAGCAGAGATCAGTTTTGTGTTGTGGGAAAAGGTGATATCTGCGGCTGCGGTTTTGTTAATCAGCCTGTTTAAACTCTCCAGGCGACTTGCTAGAAGTCGTTCGATATCTTTTTTGCGCAACAGTATCTGCAGATCACCGCGGGGTGAGTCGATGCTCAGGTCGCACTCTGAAAGTCCACCAATGCGCCTGGTGAGTTCGGGTAACTGATCATAAATCGTCTGTTCACCCTCGGAGGTATGCAGTGGATCATAACGGTGATTCTTTATGGCCAGGTCGCGGATATAGCTGGCCAGGGCATTGTAGATATGGCTGGCACCTATATCCGGAATGACCTGATGGGCTTTAATGCGCAAATTACTGCGCTCAAAACTGACTTGGCTGACGACCATCTGGTGCATCTGCAAGTCCACATACAGGGTCTGCTTTTCTGCGCCTTTAATCCCTTTAATAGAGTCTCCGAGATACAGGCAGTCAGCCAAACTGCTGTCGACAATGGCCACTATGGTGGTTTGCAGGGCATCAATTAAGCCTAGTAGCAGAGACAGCTGTTGATCGTCAAAAGTGCTTGGAACACTGAGGATTAACTGTTCTGGAGAACCGGCCTTGGTCAACAGGCTGTTCAACTGTGCAAAGGCAATATCGGCATGGTGGCGAGCCCACTGCTGATCGCCGGGTAGTTGCACCTGGTTGAGTTGTCGCCAGTAATCCCGATAGATATTTTGTGGCTGTAACCAGGCCTGCTGTTGCGCTGCCAGACCGGTGATAATGCCCTGTTCGGTATGCAGGGCATATCCGGGTTCACAGAACACCTCGCCATCCTGAGTTTTAATCAGTAGCGCCTGGTCATTGAGTTCGAGAACAGCAGTGCTCATGGTTTATTTCGCTTTTAAGAATCGCAGTAGGTTGTTTTCACAGTAGGCGTGGGAATCGAGTACCAGGCGCTCCTGAATAAGCTGTAGCTGGTGCATAAAAAACATCACCAGCATACTGATCAGCAGGGCGATAAACGTCGAGTTAAAGGCCACTCCGAGACTGCTGGTAACCCCTGCAATATTGCCCTGCATCGCTTCGTGGGCCTGTCCCAGTGCCGCACCTATACCGCGCACGGTGCCGATAAAGCCGATGGAGGGAATAGCCCAGGTGATATAGCGAACCATGGATAGTTCTGAATCGAGTCGATCATTTTCATTGCTGCAGACGGTATTGACCGCATCGGTTGCCGACTGAACACTGTCGGTCACCTGAAAGCGGGTGAGGGCGGTTTGCAGAGCGCGGGGTAATAGTAGAGGACGCTGATTATCGGGCAGTGATTGCAGTGGCCTAGCCAGCTGGCTGGCATCTTCTGGCAATACCCTCGACCCCTCGGTTATGGAGATCAATGGTGTGCTGAACATCTTCTGTTCGCGGAGGGTGCTGCGAGTTTTGTAACCCATAATGGCCAGCGCCCAGAACATCAGGATAAAACAGGCCTCCTGTTCGAAGTCTTTAATCACAATAAAGAATGAGCGCGGCACCTCATAGTCTTCACCGGCGGCGGCCATTTCCGCGTGCTGGCGAATGGTGCTCTCGGCATTGGGCCGCACTACGGTGACAAATATCGCGTGGACAACAATGATCGCGAGTAGCAGGGCGATTAATTGGAAGAACATCTCATTGGTATGACTTTTCATTTGAGTATCCCTGATGCTATAAAAAGTGGCTGTTAAATATCTGATGGAAGAGGAACCGGGAAGTCTTCGGAGATCTCTTCATTAGGTTTAAAATCGTCGGCTTTGAAATCGTCAGCAGTTTCTTGCTGCTCTGTGGCCTGATCACCCTGGCTGTTATTTTCAGGCAGTGATTGGGCAGACTTTTCTAAAGTCTCTGGAGTATCCGCTGACCAGAGGGGAGCTGAAAAAACAATTGTCGCCAGAATGGGTATTGCCACCCACAAGCTACGGGTTGTTCTTTGATTTTTAGTGCAACCGATCATAGATCACTTCCGGGTTTATCGACATAGCGTGCGATTCTAAAGCCCAGATCAATGCGTCCGTCGTTTCCGGAGTCGCGATAGCTAAGGCGCAGCTCGGTGCGTGAGGCGAGGGCCCAGCTGGCACCGCGAATCACATGTTTGTTGCCTTGCTGTGGGCCGCGGGGATCCACTTCCGGCTCGCCGCGCTGCGGGCGTATATCAAAATAGTCATTGACCCATTCGGCTACATTGCCGCTCATTTCATAGAGACCGTTGCTATTGGCTTTAAAGCTGCCGACCACTGCCGAC
>JABBBF010000013.1:0-1709 GCA_018607545.1 SAR92 clade bacterium
GCCAGTATTGTTGCTACCAGTACCGGTGTTATCACTGCTACTTCCACCACCGCCACCGCAGGCGGTTAGAGTTATGGTTAAAACCGCCAGTAGCATTGTCTTTGCTTTTATAAACGCCAAAATATTTCCCCTATGATTATTTACCTGTTGGGTAAATTTTTTTATTAGTTTCTCCAAGCTTAGACCCTGGAAAACTACAATTTTTTAGAGCTGGGAGGTTACACAGCTTTGCTTAGAGAATGCATCTCTAATACGCTGATTGTTATATTTTGTGCGACAAAAGGCGCTTTTGATTATAGTTTTAAACTTTATGTTCAGTCTAAAAATCAGGTTTAAAGTGCTTTGCTTTGTCTTTTCGACTTTTATGTCAGCTGGATTAATAGTTTAGTTGCCGATTTGCGTTGATAATTTTTTTCATTCGATAGCTTGTGCTTGTCGATATCTGCCGAACCCTCAGTTGATTTGCTACAATGCCTCGGCTAAATATCAGTCTAATAGATTTTGCTAACGCGGTAATATTTTCAAGGTAATTTATGTCCGATCAATATGTCTCCTGTGCCCTCTATAAGTTTGTCACCCTGCCCGATTATGCTGCTCTGCGTGAGCCGCTGTTAGAGGCTATGTCGCAACACAATGTGTTTGGCACATTGCTCTTGGCGCGAGAGGGTATTAATGGCACTGTTTCGAGTACCCGGGAAGGGGTTGATGCGCTGTTGACCTGGATAGCTCAGCAGCCGGGCCTGGAGAATATAGATACCAAAGAGTCCTACCACAGTGAAATTCCCTTCTACCGCACCAAGGTGAAACTCAAAAAGGAAATTGTCACCATGGGTGTTGAGGGTATAGATCCGAAACAGGTGGTCGGCACCTATGTTAAGCCGGAGGACTGGAATGCGCTAATCTCCGATCCGGATGTTGTGCTAGTGGATACCCGCAATGACTACGAGGTGGAAATTGGCACCTTTGAAAATGCCGTGGATCCCAAGACTAAAACCTTCCGCGAGTTTCCCGCCTGGGCGAAAAATAATCTCGATCCCGATAAGCATAAAAAGGTTGCGATGTTTTGTACCGGTGGTATTCGCTGTGAGAAGTCCACTGCCTATATGAAAGAGCAGGGCTTTGATGAGGTCTATCATCTCGAGGGCGGTATTCTTAAATATTTGGAAGAAGTCCCCAAAGAGCAGACTCTGTGGTCTGGAGAGTGCTTTGTTTTTGATAATCGGGTTGCCGTCGATCACGATCTGAAAAGAGGCTCCTACGATCAGTGTCACGCCTGTCGTATGCCGATTACTGAGCAGGAGAAAGATCATCTGCACTACCAAGAAGGGCTCTCTTGCCATCACTGCTACGGCACTGTGGATGAAGAGCAGAAGCAGCGCTTTGCCGAGCGTCAAAAGCAGGTCAAACTCGCCAAGCAGCGCGGTGAAGAGCATATTGGCAATGCCGCTCAGGAGGCCACTGAGCGCCGTAGGGCGGAGAAAAAGGCCGAGAAGGAAGCGAGCAGAAACCAATCCCAAGCACCTGAGATGTAGCTGCTAAATCCCCGTTCTGTGATTCACCTCAGCTCACAAGTACTCGCTGAATAGCATCATTCCACCCAGATACTTTTTGATTGCGCTGATGCTCTGGCATCTGCGGGTCAAAATGCCGGTCCAGGCGCCAGCTATCGGCAAATCCCTGTTGATCTGGCCATACCCCGGCTCTTGATC
>JABBBF010000013.1:1719-3014 GCA_018607545.1 SAR92 clade bacterium
GCGGTGGTTTCGGCAACCACTGGACGATCAATCGGCGCCTGCAGAATATCCGCAAGCCGCTGCATAGTCCAATCACTGGCCACCATACCGCCATCCACTCGCAGCACAGTTTCAGCTTCTTGCTGCCAGTCTCTGTGCATAGCATTGAGCAGATCCAGAGTTTGATAACAGACCGATTCCAGCGCCGCGCGGGAAATTTCTGCGGGGCCGGTGCCGCGGGTTAAACCGATTAGTGCGCCGCGCGCCTGGGGATCCCACCAGGGTGCACCCAGACCGGTAAAGGCTGGAATCATATAGACCTGCTGATTCTCATCTGCCTGGGCGGCCAGTTCACCGGATTGTTTGGCGGAGTCGATAATGCCGAGACCGTCACGCAGCCATTGAACCGCCGCGCCGGCGATAAAGATTGATCCCTCGAGGGCGTAGGTGACCTTGCCATCCAGTTGATAGGCGATGGTGGTGAGCAATCTATTGCTCGAGGTGACAGCGGTTTCCCCGGTATTTAATAGCGCAAAACAACCGGTGCCATAGGTGGATTTAAGCATGCCTTTTTCAAAGCAGGCCTGTCCCAATGTTGCTGCATGCTGATCGCCAGCCATCCCCATAATTGCGACTGGCTCGCCAAACAGATCTGTACTGCCAAAGTCCGCTGCACAGTCTTTGACTTCGGGTAACAGTGCTTGGGGAATATTGAAAAGCGCTAATAGCTCGCTGTCCCATTCGCCGCTGTGGATATTGTAGAGCATGGTGCGCGAGGCGTTGGTGGCGTCGGTGGCATGAGATTTGCCGCCGGTCAGGTTCCACAGCAGCCAGCTGTCCATGGTGCCAAAAGCCAGCTCGCCGCGCTCAGCTCGCGCCCGAGCACCGCTGACATTGTCTAGTAGCCAGGCAATTTTTGTCGCAGAAAAGTAGGGATCCAGAAGCAGACCGGTCTTACTGCTGACCATAGGCTCCAGGCCTTCAGCTTTAAGTTTGTCGCAGAGATCTGCGGTGCGTCGGTCTTGCCAGACAATGGCATTGTGGATCGGCTCGCCGGTCTGGCGATCCCAGATCACAGCGGTTTCCCGCTGATTGGTGATACCGATACTGGCAATCTGTCGAGCGTTGACGTCGGCATTGGCAATTGCCTGTCGAGCGGTATCGAGACTGGTCTGCCAGATATCCATGGCATTGTGTTCAACCCAGCCGGAGTTGGGGAAGTGCTGCTCAAATTCACATTGCGCCTGTTCGACAATGGCATAGTTGCTGTCAAAGAGAATAGCTCGCGATGAGGTGGTGCCCTGATCCATTGCCAG
>JABBBF010000137.1 GCA_018607545.1 SAR92 clade bacterium
TTCGGGGCTATACCTTTGAATCCAGTGACGTCGAAGCCAGTGCCGCAGAAGATATAACCCACGCCTGTGTTTTTGCCAGCGATGCACTCAAACAAGATTTTGATCCCGACAAGCTCTGGAGCAATGCCGTTGGCTGTTTTCAAACAGCCCTGGAAATGGCAGAGATTCTTGCCGACTTATCCCTCGACAGCGTTGGCCTGCAGGCCGCTATTCTCTATCGCGCCGTTCGTGAAGGGCGCATTTCAAATGAAAAAGTACGCAATGAATTTGGCCCAGAAGTCGCAGGACTGATTGATAAAGTTTTGCGTATGGCCGTTGTCAGCACCTTAAATAACAACCATGGCAGAGCGGTATTTGGTCATGGGGGTGGTCAGCAGGCAAGCAAAATCCGCGAAATGCTGGTTTCAATTATCGACGATATTCGCGTGCCACTGATTAAAATTGCCGAACGCACCTGCGCCATTCGCGCGGTCAAACATGACAGTAGACAAAAGCGTGTGCGGGTTGCTCGCGAAGTCTTTGATATCTATGCGCCACTCGCCCATCGACTTGGACTGGGCAATATTAAGTGGGAACTTGAAGATCTTTCTTTCCGCTATTTACAACCCGATGACTACAGCTCAATCGCCAGCCTGCTTGCCGAAAAACGCCGAGATCGACAGGCTTATATTAAGGAAGCTGTGCGGCAGGTTGAAGAGCAATTAAAAGCCTCCAGTATAGAGGGTGAGGTCACTGGGCGCCCCAAGCATATCTACTCTATCTGGTCGAAAATGCAGCGTAAAAATCTCAGTTTTACCGAGGTCTATGATATCCGTGCACTGCGCGTACTGGTGCCGAGTATTGCCGACTGTTACGAGATTCTCGGTTGGCTGCACAGCCACTGGGAAAATATTCCCGGCGAGTACGACGACTATATCGCCGCACCCAAAGAAAATGGTTACCGCTCCCTGCACACCGCAGTGGTTGGTCCCGACAGCAAAGTTCTCGAGATCCAGATTCGCACCTTCGATATGCACAGCGAAGCGGAGCTGGGTGTCTGTGCCCACTGGCGTTACAAAGGCAGCGATGCCCAGCGAGCGGATAAAAGCTACGAGGAAAAGATTGAATGGCTGCGCCAGGTTCTCGAGTGGTCAAATGAAATTGAGGCCAGGAGCAATAAAGTTGAAAGCAGTGATTCGCTCAGTCAACCCCAGTCCAGTATCAACGAAGGCCGTATCTATGTATTTACCCCTGAGGGGCATGTGGTTGATCTTCCGGTAGGCGCGACGCCCCTGGACTTTGCCTACTATGTGCATACAGGTCTTGGCCATCGCTGTCGCGGTGCCAAAGTTAACGGACGAATTGCCCCTTTAAACTCCCAGTTACAGACCGCAGACCAGGTCAATATTATTACCACCCGCCAGGGTCAGCCCTCTCGGGACTGGCTGTCTGCCTCAATGGGCTACCTGAAAACCAACCGCGCCCGAAGTCAGGTGCAGTACTGGTTTCGCAAGCAGAACCAGGAGCAGAATCGAATTGAAGGTAAAAAGCTTCTCGATCGCGAACTCAACCAGTTAAATGTTGCTGATATAGATCTCGAGAAAGTTGCCCAGCGCTACAACAAACAGGGTGTTGCCGGCCTCTATGCGGCCATAGGCGCTGGCGATGTGGGTGTTGAGCAGGTGATCAATTCTGCGCAGGTGCGTCAGGGTGGCAGCAAAGGAATTGAAAGAATTGCCGCCAAAGAACCAGTGACAGCCCAGCGTTTTAAATCTTCCGATGTGTTTATTCATGGCGTGGGCAATTTGCTTACCCAGATCGCCCGCTGTTGCAGTCCGGTTCCCGGCGATAATATTGCCGGCTATATTACCCAAGGCCGGGGTATTTCCATTCACCGCGAGGACTGCGGCAACTTTCTGCGCTTGCAGGGAGCAGATCCCCAGAGAATTATTAAAGTTGAGTGGGGCGGTGAGCCGCAAAAAAACTATCGGGTAAAAATTGTTTTAACCACCTATGATCGCACCGGGCTATTGCTCGATATCACTAAGACAGTTGATCGACTCGGCTTGCATATTTCCTCAATACAGTCGGCTGAAGACAGCGGTCATCATAAAAAAATGAACAGCTCACAGATGTTTCTCACTATTGATGTCGCCAGTTTGGAGCAGCTGAGTACAGTGCTGGCACAGTTAAACCAGATACCCAATGTCAAAGAAGCGCGACGGCTAACAGATTAAAACACTATAGACAGCAAAAGAGGGTTCCTGAAGATGACCACTGGTTACACAATCGACGACTTGCGATATTTAATGCAACGGCTGCGCGATCCCCAGAGCGGATGCCCCTGGGACTTAAAGCAGACCTATAAAACTATTGCCCCTCATACATTGGAAGAAGTCTATGAAGTGATTGATACGATTGAGCGCAACGATCTCAGTCATCTGGGTGAAGAGTTGGGTGATCTGCTATTTCAGGTTATTTTCTATAGTCAGCTGGGTGCAGAGGAACAGATTTTTGACTTTGATACTGTTGTACATGGCATTGTTGAAAAATTGGTCAGGCGCCATCCCCATGTATTTCCATTGGGCACCTTGCAGAGCGAGCGCGATCCTAATGCTGATAATGCTGCAGAAGAGGCGCGCATCAAGCAGGTGTGGGAGCAGATAAAAAAACAGGAGCGCAAAGACAAAGGCGAACGTCGCACACTGGATGATATTCCCATGGCAATGCCGGCACTGAGTCGTGCTCAGAAATTACAAAAAAGGGCGGCCACCACTGGTTTTGATTGGGATAACAGCGAAGATGTACTCAGCAAGGTAAAAGAAGAGGTCGCCGAACTTGAGGTCGAAATACAGACGGATAGCAGTCAGGCAGATAATAAACAGGCAGTGGAAGAAGAGCTGGGTGATTTATTATTTAGCTGTGTCAATCTGGCCCGTCATTTGGATATTGATCCAGAGCGAGCGATGCGCTCGGCAAACAATAAATTTCAACGCCGGTTTGAGGCGATGGAGGATATTGCCGAAAAAAATAT
>JABBBF010000175.1 GCA_018607545.1 SAR92 clade bacterium
GGCCTGCCAACACAGGGGGCCAAGCCACCGAAAAAGTATATGGTCAGCGGCCGCCAGCGACGGGATTTCTTCTCCGCCGCCGTCAAGAGCCTGCCGCGGGGTGTTCCGGTCAACACCATTCTATTCCCCATGGAGGGTGATCCCGAGGCCGCCGCGCTGTTCTGGCAGCTGGCGCTAAATACCCAGGGAGCCTTTATTGCCCCGTCGCGAGACTGGCCATGAAACGCCAACGCCGCGCATCTCCGGAAGCCAGCATCTCATTTTTGGATGTTATCAGCTGTGGCTTTGGCGCTATCGTCTTGCTATTGGTTATAGCCCGAGTCGGTGATCCGGCAGCCCTTGAAGAGGCGGAAAATAAACTGCGCGCTACAGTAAAAGAGTATCAGGAGCGGTTGTTTGATGTGCGCGGTGAATCCGTGGTGCTCAACGAACAACTTAAATCCCGAAAGGAACAGCTCTCCGAATTAACCGAGCGAGTAGCGCGACTCAAAGCCAAACTGGCCAGCGTTGAAAAACAGTCGGTGCAGATATCCCAGTCACAGGCGCGCGAAAAAGAACAGCTGCAGCTAGTGATGCAGGTTCTCAGTGAAGAAATGGAGCGCCTCCTGGGCCCGGAATTTAAACAGCAGAATAAACTGATCGGCGGTATTCCAGTCGACAGCGACTATATTATTTTTGTTATCGACACCTCCGGCAGTATGCAGGTAGCCGCCTGGGAAAAAGTCAAAAAAGAGATGATCAATATTCTCGATATCTATCCGGATGTAAAAGGCTTGCAGGTACTCAATGATATGGGTCAGTATATGTTTTCGGCCTACCGTGGCCGTTGGATACCAGATAGCCCGGAGATGCGCGAGACAATTATCAGCACCTTAAATACCTGGGCACCGTTTAGTAATTCAAGCCCGGTTGAAGGGATTAATGCCGCGATCCAAACCTTTTACAAAGCTGACCGCAAGATCAGTATCTACACATTGGGCGACGACTTTCAGGGTCGCTCGATTCGCAATATAGTCAAGGCCATCGACAATCTTAATCAGGCCCACCGTGGCGCAGACCGGCTGGTGCGCATTCACGCGATTGGATTTCCTGTGCATTTTCCCCGGGGCGGAACACCCAGCGCCTCGGCAATCAGGTTCGCCGCTCTAATGCGTGAGCTAAGCTATAACAATGGGGGAACCTTTATTGGCCTCAACAGCCTTAATTAAAGGAATCAAAATTATGCAGATAACTAAAATACATCTTATTGCCAGCGTTTTTGCCCTGCTAACCATCACTGGCTGCAGCTCATCAGCACAGGTCCAGGTGGCCGAGCGAAAATTTCCAACTGTCGTCTCAAAACCCAAGGCGGTCAGCGCCTCAATTATTTTCGACGAGCAATTCAGGGGTTTTGTGGCAACACCGAATAAAAAAACCACTATCGACATTGGCTCCGCCCAGACCACCATGCTTGGCAATGCCTTTAAAGGGCTGTTTAACAATATCGAAATTATCTCCTCCAGAGACCAGGTGAGTTTGGAGAATGCACTGGTTATCACGCCATCAGTGCAGGAAGTTCAGGTCTCAACACCCTCTGACACCTACCTGAATGTCTATGAGGTGTGGATCAAGTACAGTCTGGATATTGAAAACAGCAGGGGCGACCAGATCGACAGCTGGTTTATGCCCGCCTACGGCAAGACGCCGGACTCTTTTATGCTGTCGAAAACCAATGCCATCGAAGAAGCGGCGGTAATCGCCCTGCGTGATGCCGGCGCCAAATTACTCCTCGACTTCTACCGTATTCCCAGCATCTACAATTGGATGTTGCGCGAGCGAAAGCTGGGGGCTGAACAATGAACAATGCCTACCTACTCCTTTTAACAGCAATAATACTTTCAGGCTGCGGCGCCACCACCACTATTGATGAATACCGTCCAAACAACAGCGTTATGGAGCTTAACAGCGATGAATCTGTGGTTATCCTCGGGCGCAGAGACGCGGGACATTACGATACAGACCGGGAATTTATCAGCTGTGTTGCCAGCAAAATGAAAGGTGCAGATATTAGAGTGATGCCCGAACAGCAATTTATCGATGCTATATACCCCTGGTTTGAACCGCGCACAGCACCCAAGGGCCTCAAGCGTCTAACCCGCCTGATGGAGGATCAGGATATTAAAAACCAGGTCGACAGTCAGGGGGTTCGCTATCTGGTCTGGCTCGATGGCTCAACCCAAACCCTCGAGCAGGGCGGCTCGATTAGCTGCGCTATAGGGCCGGGCGGCGGTGGCTGTTTTGGCTATGCTCAGTGGGAAAAAAGCTCAATTTATGAAGCCATCGTCTGGGATCTCAATGACTTTAGCGAAAAGGGCCGACTGCGGGTAGACTCTGCGGGCACCTCGTACCTGATTGGCGCCGTGGCACCTATTCCGCTATTAACACCGGTTAAAAAAGATGCCTGTAGCAGCCTTGGCAAACAGCTTAAGCAATTTTTTAGCGTGGAAAAGTGAAGGAAAGCTAGATGAGATTGTTGTTGAATTTTCGCCCTACCCTGTGGGCTGCCATCTGTATAGCCCTGCTATTGCCAGTGCAACTGGCAGCACAAACCACTGGCGAAGAAATCTATAAAGAGGTGCTGCAAGCCACCCCCATCTACGATGACCCAGAACTTGATGCCTATATCAAAAAACTTGGCAATGAAGTCGTCGCTCAGTCGGAGATGGCCGGAGAGAAATTTACCTTCACCCTGCTCGACTCAGAAGATCTCAATGCTTTTGCCACCCGCGGCAACTATGTCTATGTCAATCGCGGTCTGCTCAACTATGTTAGCAACGAAGCCCAGCTGGTCTCGGTGCTCGCCCACGAAGTTGCCCATATCACCAAAAAACATGTGACCGGTCAGGAGGGCAAGGCAATCGGCGCGCAAGTTTTATCGACTATCGCCGCCGTGTTATCCGGCAGCGGTGAAGTCTATGAAGCGGGCATGGCTTACGCC
>JABBBF010000143.1 GCA_018607545.1 SAR92 clade bacterium
AATATCACTAATAGTGCCCACCAGAACCTGCTGTTCATCCGCAGTACCCTGTGCAATGACTGCGAAAGGCATATCGACCGAACATCCGCGGGCGACCAGTTCTGATGTAATTTCCGGAAGATTCGAGAGACCCATATAGAACACGACAGTGCTGTCTTTTTGCAGTGCCAGATCCCAGTTGATATGCATCTTGCCATTTTGTCTGTGACCGGTAATAAAGGTCACCGCATGGGCGTGATCGCGATGGGTTAAAGGAATCTGGGTAGATGCAGCACAGCCAATTGCTGCGGTGATGCCCGGGACTATATGACAGTTGATGCCCTGGCTCTTTAAATGTTCAACCTCTTCACCGCCACGACCAAAAATAAACGGATCGCCGCCTTTAAGGCGCACTACATTCTTTCCGCAGCGAGCGAGTATAGCCAGCAGTTCGCAGATCTGCTCTTGGGGCAGACTGTGCTGGTCTTTCTTCTTACCAACATAAATCAGGTCGCAATTTGTCGGTGCATATTCAAGCAGTGCAGGATTTGCCAGACGGTCATAAACAATGGCATCGGCTTCCTGCAACAGGCGCATAGCTTTCACTGTAATCAGTTCTGGATCTCCCGGCCCGGCGCCAACCAGAAATACTTCTCCCGCGGCCTTTTGCTCAGTCTCTTTAAGAGAAGCTTCGTTAGCCGCTGAGTTGCCAAATAAATTTAAAATATTAGTCATGGGTTTTTATCCAATTGTACTGGTTGTGGGAGACAGGGAGATTTCTTCAAACAGCGCAGGACCCTCTAATTGGGAATCTAGCTGGTTATTTGGCTTGGTATTAGAGAGCGCGATAAGACTATTGAGCTCGGGAATGCAGGAGCCGCAATTAGTGCCGCAATTCAATTGCTCGCCCAGGGCTTCGGCAGAGTTGGCGCCGGCTTCAATGGCGTCGACTATGCGCTGTTCACTGACTTTAAAACAGGAACAGATAAGCCTACTGCTGTCCTGTTGCTGACTATTATTGGGTCCTGACAGCAGTGACCAGTAGCTGTCGATGACACTGTTGTTGAGCAGAGTCTGCATCCAGGTTTTTGGCGGTAGCGCCTGTTTATCACGATGACTAAAAATGGCCAGCTCCATACGATTATCGGTATAACAAATTAGGCGTTGATCGAGATTCGCCCTATCGGAAAATTGGGCGTAGGCCTGGGGGTCAGTGGATAAATCGCTATTAGCTGCGGCCATATAAGCTTGCCAGTCGAAGTCACTGTCCAGTGCGACCTGATAGATAAAGCCCAGGTTGTCGGGCAGAGGCGACACCACCCAGTTAATAAAGTCTGAACAGTTAATCTTGTTGCGGCTGACCACAGTGGCCCAGCAGGGAGTCTCGACTTTTTCGATAGCGGCGCGGCTGTATTTAAATTCCGGCTGTCCGGAGACCCCGTCGATAATTGGTGCGACCAAGGTATCGACCCGCGCACTGCTGGCGAATTGATCGTTCCAGTGAATCGGCACAAAGAGTTGTTTTACCTGCATGCCAGGATCAATCTGGGTGACAACTTTAATGCTGCCCTGCTGAGTGGTAATTTCTGCTAAATCGCCGTTCTCCAAGCCAAAATATTTTGCTGTCTGTGGATGTATGGCAACTGTGGGTTGTTCAATATGGGTCAGAAGCTCAGAGGCGCGACCGGTGCGGGTCATGGTGTGCCACTGATCGCGAATACGCCCGCTATTCAGCGTAAGAGGAAATAGCTCCTCAGCCTTGCGTCGCATAGGAAGACTGGCATCGACCGCTATAAATCGAGCCCTGCCGCTGGGGGTTATAAATTGGCCGTCTTCGAACAGACGCTCGGTGCCATTGGGTTTGTCGGCTGTAACCGGCCACTGAATAGGTTTAAGCTGATCGTATTCTGCGGCAGAGATTTGGCTAAGGGCACTGATATTAAATAATCTGCTGCCATTGTTTTTGAAACCACTGAGCTCGGCGTGTTCAACAAAAATATCTCGTGCTGACTGGTAGTCAAAGGCGTTCTTAAAGCCCATAGCCTGAGCGACCTGGGAGATTATCCACCAGTCTGATTTGGCTTCAGCTATAGGAGTTACCAATGCACGCTGGCGAGAGATACGGCGCTCAGAGTTGGTCACAGTGCCGGACTTTTCACCCCAGCCACTGGCGGGCAAGAGTATATTGGCCGTGGCAGTAGTATCGGTCTGGGCGATACAGTCGGAGACTATCACCGTGTCACATTGCTCAAGTGCGGCTTTTACACGATTGGCATTGGGCATACTGACCACCGGGTTGGTACCCATAATCCAAATCGCTTTAATTCTGCCATCGGCGACGGCATCAAACAGATCCACGGCTTTAAAGCCGGGCTCTTGACTCATATTGTCGCTGTTCCAAAACTCGCTGACGGTGGCGAGGGTTTCGCGGCTGTAGTCCATATGCGCGGCGAGCATGTTGGCCAGGCCGCCGACTTCACGGCCACCCATGGCATTGGGCTGACCGGTAATCGAAAAAGGCCCTGCGCCCACTTTGCCAATGCGGCCAGTGGCCAGGTGGCAGTTGATTATGGCATTGCATTTATCGGTGCCGGTGGCGGATTGATTAATGCCCATGGAATAAAAAGTAATGGTCTTTTCGGTCTCGGCATACCACTGATAAAAGGTCGCCAGGGCCTCTGGGTTGACGCCAATTTTCTCTTCAAGCTCGGCTTGGCCAATAGACATAGCCTCTGCTATCGCCGCATCAAAGCCCTGGGTATGTTGCTGTATATAATCTCTATCGAGATTGTCAGTCTGTTTTAAATAATTCAGCAGACCGCTGAAAACGAAGGCATCTGAACCGGGCGCAATTGCCAGATGCAGATCGGCGAGATCACAGGTGGCGGTTCGACGGGGGTCGATGACCACAACTTTCATCACTGGATTTTTTTCTTTGGCAGCGGCGATACGGCGATACAGCACTGGATGAGTCCAGGCGGCGTTGGAGCCGGTCA
>JABBBF010000053.1 GCA_018607545.1 SAR92 clade bacterium
GAGCGAGGCCGATGAATATGTGGCCAAATATATCTCCAACTACGAAGTGCCAGTAATAGTGGCGATAAATAAGGTCGATCTGGTTGAAGATAAAGAAGAGCTGCTACCCCATTTGCAGTTTCTTTCCGACAAGGTCAAAGCCGCTGACTTAATTCCGCTGTCGGCTCTGCGCAGAACCAACTTTGAACTGCTGGAAGAAAAAATTAATCACTTTATGCCCGAAGCGCCGCATATTTTCCCCGAAGACCAAATCACTGATCGCAGTGAGCGCTTTTTAGCCGCAGAAATGGTTCGCGAGAAAATAACTCGCCAACTGGGTGCAGAAGTTCCCTATCAGGTCACCGTAGAAATCGAACAGTTCCGTGTCGAAAAGAATGTCACCCATATCGATGCCCTGATTCTGGTCGAGCGTGAAGGCCAGAAGAAAATTATTATTGGCAACAAAGGCGAGCGGATTAAAAAGATTGGTCAACAGGCGCGTGCCGATATGGAAAGCCTGTTGGACTGCAAAGTTATGCTTAAAACCTGGGTTAAAGTTCGCAGTGGTTGGTCCGATGATGAGCGGGCGCTGCGCAGCCTTGGCTATATCGACGAGTAATCTATTGTGCGCATAGAGGCAGAGCCGGGATTCCTGTTGCATTCGACGCCCTACCGCGAAACCAGTTTGCTGGTCGATCTGTACACCAAAAATCATGGCCGTATTCGCTGTGTAGCCAAAGGTTTTCGCAAACCCAATAAAAAGGGCATCAGCCGACCGATCTTTCCCTACACAGAGCATCAATTTAGCTGGCAGGGGCGCAGTGAATTAAAAACTCTGATTCAAGCCGATGTCACCCAGGCACCGGTTCAGTTGCAGGGGGTCTGTCTGTTTACTGGCCTCTACCTCAATGAATTATTTTTTCGCCTGCTTCAAGAGCAGGATATGCACCAATACCTCTATCAGCAGTATCAAAACTTTATCGCTATTCTCTGTAAGGGCGAACCGGATGAGGTGCAGTTGCGCCATCTGGAGATGACTCTGCTCGAAGAGCTCGGCTATGGTCTAGTATTGGACTCTGATGCCCAGACCGGCGCGCCACTGCAAGCTGACAGCTACTACCAGTATATTCCCGAGCGCGGGTTGGTGCTGTCGATCAATCAGCGTGGCCCGGCCCAGGGCAGTTATGCCGGCAGCGATCTGATTAGTATCGCCTGTGGAGAGTTCTCCCAGGGCAGTCCATTGCGAACCGCCAAACAGCTGCTGCGCAGCGTGATAGACTTTTACCTGGGTGGCAGACCCTTGCACAGTCGAGAGCTCTATCGGCAGCACCTGCTGTCACAGGCCTCCTAATCAACGAGAATATTGTTGGAACTAACATTATGAGCATAGCCATTGGCACAGATATTGTTGAAATTGCCCGTATTGCCGAAATACTGGAGCGGCAGGGGGAGCGTTTTATCGACCGTATTCTCAGCCCCAGTGAAAAATTGCAATATCAGGGCCACAGTGATGGCGTCGCATTTGTCGCCAAACGTTTCGCTGCGAAGGAGGCTATAGCCAAAGCCTTGGGCACAGGTATTGGTCACGGCGTTAGCTTTCAGGATATGGTTATCGGCAACGACGAAAAGGGCGCACCCTTTGTCGAGTTAGCCAATGGTGCGGCTGAGGTTATGCAGGCCCGCGGTGGGCAGAAAATGCTGATTAGTCTTGCCGATGAGCGTGAATACGCTATGGCCTATGCTGTCCTGACCTAAGTTAATGCTCGTTATGCAAAACAATTATTAGCTATAACAGTCTTGAAGAGGCGCAATTTAAAGCGTTCAGGCACAATGGCGTGTCGTGACTCTCAACTATTTAATCAACCATTAATTCAGTGCTAAAAGTATAAAGAGAAACAATTATGCAGTACCCAACCATAGACCAGACTATTGGCAACACAAGATTAGTGCGATTGCAGCGAATGCCCGGCAATAGCTCTAATACTATTCTGGCCAAACTGGAAGGGGACAATCCCGCTGGCTCGGTTAAGGACAGGCCAGCGTTGAGCATGATTAAAAACGCCCAAGAGCGCGGAGAGATCAAACCCGGTGATCACCTGGTTGAGGCGACCAGTGGCAACACCGGTATAGCGCTGGCCATGGCTGCAGCAATGATGGGATACCCCATCACATTAATCATGCCCGCCAATGCCACTGCCGAGCGCAAAGTGGCAATGACCGCCTATGGCGCTACATTGGTTGAGGTGACCAAAGAAGAGGGCATGGAAGGCGCCCGTGATCTGGCTATGCAGATGCAGGCGCAGGGTCAAGGCAGGGTCTTGGATCAATTTAATAATCCCGACAACCCCCTGGCGCATTATCGGGGAACCGGGCCGGAAATCTGGCGAGACACAGCTGGCGCAGTGACCCACTTTGTCAGCTCCATGGGAACCACTGGCACCATAATGGGTGTCTCGGCCTATCTTAAGCAGCAAAATCCCGATATACAGATAGTGGGTTTGCAGCCGGAAGATGGTGCATCTATCCCGGGCATCAGGCGCTGGCCAAAAGCCTATCTGCCGGGAATTTTTGATGCCGCCAAGGTTGACCAAATTATGGATATCTCCCAGACAGAAGCTGAACATACCATGCGTCGCCTGGCCGTTGAGGAGGGCATTTTCTGTGGAGTCTCCTCTGGCGGCTCGGTATCTGCCGCCCTGAAAATTAGCCAGCAGGTTGAAAATGCAGTTATCGTTGCTATTATCTGTGATCGGGGTGATCGCTACCTGTCCTCGGGAATTTACGGGTAAGCGGATAGCCAAACAGATTCCAGAAGAGTTATTCGCAATAGAAAGTCTATTGATACAACTCGAGTCAAAATCATGGTTAAAGTTCGCGAACACCATCCTCAGGAAGAGGCCGAGAAAATTGATATCCAGGCCTGGGTAGAGAGCCTTATTCGGGGCTATACCTTTGAATCCAGTGACGTCGAAGCCAGTGCCGCAGAAGATAT
>JABBBF010000232.1 GCA_018607545.1 SAR92 clade bacterium
GGAGGCCTGGATTAATAATTCACTCATGGGTTTAATCCTGCCACTTCAATGGCTGTTCACTGTCCAGGTGATCATCCGGCAGATCGGTGTTGCAGGCAGTGGTTTTCGGGGGCACATAACCGGTGCGCTGCTCTTCTGGCACGCGCTGCTCATAGGCGATAATAGCCTGCATACAGAGTGCTTTTTGTTCTTCGCTCAGCGGCCTTGTATCCGGCCACCTGCCCAACTCTACGGCTTTCTTAAAGCGCTGATAGATATCTGGGGTAATACTGTCGATTAACTGCTGAAAGTCCACTACCTACTTTATCCTCTTGCCAATTTGCGCCACAACACCAAATACGAGACCCAGCAACATACCGATCATCAGGCCGCTGGCATGGGCAGCATTGGCTATTCCCACGCCGAGTAAAATATCCAGAATGCCGGTCATACAGACAAATAACCAGCCAATCATAAAAAGAATTAACTCTTTAGGCAGCGCTATCAGCGGGTGAGGCGCCATCAGGTTGCGGATCCAGATATAACCCAGCAATCCATAGATAACCCCAGACATGCCACCAAAGTAGACCGAGCCGCTCCAGACAAACTGCCCCATATTGGAGACCAGAGCACAGAGCAACACCACCAGAATAAGATGTAGAGAGCCAGATAATCGTTCGATACGCGAGCCCAGCAGGCACAGCCAGAGACCATTAAAGACAAAGTGCATCAAACCGAAGTGGACAAAGATCGGCGAGATCAGCCGCCATTTCTCGGGGCCGGTAATACCGCCAAATACAAAGGGCTGGGGAACCGAGTAGAAGAAACTGCCAATAAACCAGCCGAACAGGCTACCGGTAAACAGCAGCGCTGTAGCGGGATGGTACCTTGCTGCGATTATCCATCTTGCGATCAATGGTAGTTCACCGGCCATTGTTATTTTTATTACCATCCAGACGACTGCCCCAACCCAGTTTGGAGCGGCAGATACTGTAGAAGTTATGATCCTGTGGATGAATCAGAACGATGCCATGGGGATGCTTACGGATAGTAATAATATCCCCGGGCTCGGTCTGGTAATCATCGTGGCCATCACAGGTAATCAGCGGATGGAGCTCATTTCTTGAGCTGACGCGAATCTCAATCTGGGCATTGCCATGCAGGGCAATAGGCCGGCTGTTAAGGGTATGAGGATTTAGTGGCACCACCACCATGGCATCCAGTTCAGGACAGAGCAACGGCCCACCGGCCGACAGCGCATAGGCAGTTGAGCCGGTTGGCGTGGCGACAATCAAACCATCAGAGCGCTGGCTGTAGACAAACTCACCATCCACGTAGAGCTCAAAGGCCATCATCCGTACCGACTGACCCGGGTGCAGCACAATATCATTGACCGCCAGACCTTCGCCGATAAGTTTGCCATTGCGCGTTATGGAGGTCTCGAGAATAAAGCGATCAGTTTTTTTAAAGTCACCGGCCAATACCGGCAGCACTCGCTCTGCAATCTCATCTGGCGAAATATCGGTTAAGAAGCCAAGACGACCGCGGTTAATACCCAGCAGTGGAATATTGCTTTCCGCCATCTTGCGACTGGCACTGAGCATACTGCCATCACCGCCAACCACGATAGCCAGATCCACAGCACCGGAGAACCCATCAATAGGCAGCACCTTATCCACTGGCCAGTCGACCAGCTTGGCCGCCTG
This sequence comes from SAR92 clade bacterium, assembly GCA_018607545.1. Next base: position 1,686 of record JABBBF010000232.1, read on the forward strand.
CTCTTCGTAGATAACCTCTCGGCCCTGGGCGAGCAGAAATGCTTCGAGCTTGTTAAAGGAGTCGCGAACTTCGGGAACCGCGAGGCTTCCAAGCAATCCGATACGTTGAAAATGTGGCATATTTTTGAGCTTCCAAAAACCTGATCGGTGATTATACAGGCTGGCGCGGCAATGCACTCTTTTTCAGGCATAATATCTGTCATTGATCCAAAGGTGATGGAGTCTGAAAAGAGATTCCCCCATTCGCGCGAATGACGAGGTGGGTGGAGAGAGGTTCCCGCCTGCGCGGGAATGACGGTTAAATTAAGGAAGCATATGAATAGCAAAGCAAACAGTATCGTTTTAATTGGTATGCCCGGCGCAGGTAAAAGCACTCTGGGGATACTATTGGCCAAAGAGCTAGGGTTGGGCTTTGTCGATACGGATGTGGCCATTCAGGTGCGTGAGGGACAGACATTGCAGGAAATACTCGACGCCAGCGACTATTTAAATCTGCGCGCCATCGAAGAGCAGGTATTACTCACCGAGCAGATCGCCGGAAAAGTGGTCGCTACCGGCGGCAGTGCCGTCTATTCGGAAGCTGGAATGGCACGCCTTAAGGATAATGCAACGCTGGTATTTTTAGATGTGCCGCTGAGGGAATTGGAAAAGCGTATCTCAAATTTCGACAGCCGCGGTATTGCCAGAAAGCCAGATCAAAGCCTGGAATCACTCTATGAAGAGCGCTGCACACTCTACCGAAAGTATGCAGATATTACTGTTGACTGTAACCAGCAGTCATTGGAGCAGACCTTGCAATCCAGCATCCAACAACTGCTGTAAAAGCCCCGCAATACTATTTAAGTACTTCCTTAATAGATTCCGATAAGTAATTGATATTACTTGAATTAATTCCCGCCAAATTAATTCGAGTAGAAGAGACAATATAGATACCAAACTCTTCCCTCAGACGCACCAGATGCTCCGGCTTTACGCCCAAAAATGAGAACATACCGTTCTGGCGTTTGATATGACTAAAGTCCATTCCCTGGGCATTGTCCTGAATACTATCCGCCAGTAATGTGCGCATAGATTTGATGCGCAGGCGCACCTCTTCCAGCTCAGCTTTCCAGTCACTGCACAGCTCTTCGTCGCCGAGTATCAAGGAGACTAACAGCGCGCCGTGAGCCGGTGGCATGGAATAGAGTTGACGGGCAACCGTCATCGCCTGGGCAGCAACAATACCTGCCTGCTCAGCAGTCTGGGTAATAAAAGTGATTGAGCCCGTGCGCTCACGATAGAGACC
>JABBBF010000160.1 GCA_018607545.1 SAR92 clade bacterium
CCTCTATTTGGCCCAGCGCAATGGCTTTCGAATTCAACTGCGGCAATTTGTTAAATAATTTACCCAGTAAAAACTAACACCCACTACAGGAACTACTATGTCTACATATAATGTTTTCACTTCAGAATCTGTCTCTGAAGGTCACCCGGACAAAATGGCCGATCAGATTTCTGATGCGGTTTTGGACGCGATTTTAAGAGATGACCCTAATTCACGTGTTGCCGTGGAGACCATGGTCAAGACTGGTATGGCTGTTATTGCTGGTGAAGTGCGAACTGAGACCTATGTCGACCTCGAGAAAATTGTCCGCGATGTAATTACTGGTATTGGTTATGACAGCTCTGACGTAGGCTTTGACGGCGAATCCTGTGCAGTACTCAACGCTATCGGCAAACAATCCAACGATATTGCTCAGGGCGTCGACGAAGCAGCAGACAAAGATATTGGTGCCGGTGACCAGGGGCTAATGTTTGGCTACGCAAGTAATGAGACCGATGTTTTGATGCCGGCCCCGATTTACTATGCTCACCGCCTAATGGAGCGCCAGGCTCAATTACGTAAAAATGGTGTGCTGCCTTGGCTGCGTCCCGACGCAAAGAGCCAGGTTACCCTGAGATATGAGAATGGCAAGCCGGTCGCCATTGATGCAGTAGTTGTTTCAACGCAACATGCACCGAATATCTCTCTACCAGATTTGCAGGAAGCGGTTCGCGAAGAAATAATTAACCATGTGCTTCCTGAAGAGTGGCTGCATGCGGGCACCCAATATCATATTAACCCTACCGGCCAGTTTATTATTGGCGGGCCCATGGGCGACTGTGGTCTCACAGGACGGAAGATTATTGTTGATACCTACGGCGGCATGGCCCATCACGGTGGCGGTGCCTTCTCAGGCAAGGATCCCACAAAGGTGGATCGTTCCGCGGCCTATGCTGGACGCTATGTGGCAAAAAATATTGTCGCTGCTGGCCTTGCTGATCGCTGCGAAATTCAGATCTCATACGCCATTGGCGTTTCAGAACCAACTTCTATCAGCGTTAACACTTTCGGCACAGGCAAGCTTTCTGATGACGAGATTGTCGCGCTAGTAAGAGAGAACTTTGATCTTCGTCCCCGTGGCTTGATTGAGATGCTCGACCTTCGTCGACCTATCTATCAGGCAACTGCATCTTACGGCCACTTTGGTCGTGAGGAAGAAAACTTCACTTGGGAAAAGACTGATCGAGCTGCTGCTTTAAAGAAGGCGCTTTAAGTAAAAACTCAAAAAAATCTACAGCTAAATTTAATTAATTTAACAAGGCAAATCACCATGACAGCAGCAATAAATGCATTTAGCGATTATAAGGTCGCCGATATCTCTCTCGCCGAGTGGGGCAAAAAAGAAATTTCTATCGCCGAATCTGAAATGCCAGCACTAATGGCATTGCGCGAAAAGTACCGCGCAGAACAACCACTGGCAGGAGCACGTATCCTCGGTTGTATTCACATGACTATTCAAACCGCGGTGTTGATCGAAACTCTCGAAGCACTGGGTGCCGAAGTGCGTTGGACATCTTGCAATATTTTTTCAACTCAGGACCATGCTGCCGCAGCTGTAGCCGCGAACGGTACTCCAGTATTTGCCTGGAAAGGTGAGACTGAAGAAGAGTATGAATGGTGCCTTGAGCAGCAAGTATTGAAAGATGGCGTGCCCTGGAATGCCAATATGATTCTCGACGACGGCGGCGACTTGACTGGCTTGCTACATCAGAAATTCCCGCAGGTTTTGGATGCTGTCCACGGTGTGACAGAAGAGACTACCACCGGTGTGCACCGCCTCTACGAGATGCTCGAGAGCGGCGAGTTAAAAATACCGGCAATCAATGTTAATGACTCTGTGACCAAGTCCAAGTGCGATAACAAGTACGGTTGTCGTCACAGCCTTAACGATGCTATCAAGCGCGCCACTGACCATTTGCTGTCTGGCAAAAAAGCGGTTGTAGTTGGCTATGGTGACGTTGGTAAGGGCTCGGCTCAATCACTGCGCCAGGAAGGCATGATTGTAAAGGTTACTGAAGTCGATCCTATTTGTGCCATGCAAGCCTGTTTAGATGGCTTTGAGGTTGTCTCAACTTACATCGATGGCGAGGTTAGCAAAGGTGTCGATAAAGCACTACTAGCTAATACCGATATGTTTGTCACCAGTACCGGTAACTACAATGTTTGTAGCTCTGAAGTGCTTAGCGCCCTGAAAAGCGGTGCAGTAGTCTGTAATATCGGTCACTTCGACAATGAAATCGACACTGCCTTTATGCGCAAAACCTGGGAGTGGGACGAGATCAAACCTCAGGTGCACAAAGTCTATCGCGATCGTGCTAGCAACGATCACCTGTTGCTGCTGGCCGAAGGCCGACTGGTAAACTTGGGTAATGCTACAGGCCACCCAAGCCGTATTATGGATGGCTCCTTTGCCAATCAGGTACTAGCGCAAATCGATCTGTTTAAAAAGCAGTTTGCTACCCAGGACGACGCGACCAAAGCTGAGATGCTGACCGTAGAAGTGCTTCCAAAACATCTCGATGAAGAAGTAGCAGGGCATATGGTGCGCGGCTTTGGCGGCGTGATTACCAAGCTGACTCAAGAGCAAGCCGACTATATAAATGTGCCTGTAGACGGTCCATTTAAAGGCGATAGCTACAAGTACTAGACTGCCACTGTAATTCCCGTTTTCGTGTTTGCGAGGGCGGGATTAAAAAATCTAAAGTGCCTAGGTTACATACTAGGCATTTTCGTTAGGCATAAAGGTAAAATTAATGAATACAACGGCACCACATTTAAGTTTTGAATTTTTCCCGCCGAAAACCGATCAGGGAAAAATCAATCTTGCGACAACTCGCCAAGAGTTAGGTAAGTTCAATCCGGAGTTTTTCTCAGTGACCTATGGTGCTGGCGGCTCAACTCGCGCCACCACTGCGGATCAGGTTGCCG
>JABBBF010000119.1 GCA_018607545.1 SAR92 clade bacterium
TTCCGCAGCGATCAGGCAACTCGCACTGAGTTTTTGACGTTGCTTAGTAATCATTGAGTTTTTTACGAATTAAGCAGTATTTAAAAAGCCCACTTTTAAGTGGGTTTTTTTGTGTCTCTATTAATACCGTTATTCCAGCGCAGGAACGTCACTCAGCGTAAGAACGTCACCCCAGCGAATGGACGTCACCCCAGCGAAGGCTGGGGCCCGGGTCCACTCTAATAAAAATAGATTCCAGCCTTCGCTAGAATGACGGGCTTGTGGGCCAGAGTCCAAAATTGTCGGCTGGGGCGATTAACTCAGCAAGTCGGTCTTTGCCGCACAGATAAAATCATTGCGATGCAACCCACCTATGGCGTGAGTCCACCAGGTAACAGTTACTTTTCCCCACTCTGTGAGCAGTGCTGGATGATGATCTTCAGCCTCTGCAAGATCTGCAATTCGATTGGTAAACGCAAGGGCCTGCTGATAATTATCGAAGGTAAAAATTTTAACTAACTGCTGCAAAGCTTCTGCTCCTTCACCACCAGGGATGACTTGCCAGCCGATTATTTGCTGCAGGTATTTAGCAAGCTCGGCATTCGCTAATGGTTGTGTCTGGGGGGTACAGATTTCACAGGATTGAACACTGAGATCAGCCATGGTCTATTCCTTAACGCACAAAGTCGGTGGGTTTTTCGATCTCATAAAAAGCATCGGTTATGGTTTCAAGTTTTTCTTCGAGGATAACTCTGGCATCGGCCAGACCGCGATTGTAATAGTAGGCGCCGACCTCTTCGGAGAAAAAGTCGAGAAGAAACTCGGCATCAAACTGGGCGATCTCCTGATCCAATTCCTCACGAAAATAAAGTTTTATCTTGCCGATAATAGCGGCTTTTTCATGCTCATTAAATTCAATTGTTGCCACGCTCTATCTCCTTCGTCTCAATTCACTTCCATGACCCAAATAACTTAAGCGCTAGCCTATTGGCTGTAAAAAAACCTGCAGTTTCTCGGCTAACTGCTGGGCCTGCTCTTCCATATGTAAATGATGGGAACCAGGCATAGTTAACAGCTGCAGACTGGCTATCCAGGAAAAAGATTCATTGTTCTCTGCACTGCTGTTTGAGCCGCTATGTGCACCACTATAAAAAGGACTGTCTTCAGCCTGAATAAGTAAAACCTGTGCGGTGATTGCACTGTGAAAATCTTTGAGATGTTCGCGAGTCAGCTTGACCTCAGAGGCGGCTTTAAGTCGCTGATCGTTGTGCCAGTAAAACCCTCGCTCTTCTTCGCGCACACCGCGATGAGCAAGCAGTGTTGCAGCGGATTCCTGAAGCGGCACAAAGCCATTAACGCGAGCCTGCACGGCGCGCTCAAAGCTGTGAAAGAAGCTCGGGGAGGACTGACTGTAACGTTTGTGTTCGTGGAGAGACTTAGTCAGCTGCTCAGCTGATCCCTGAGCATCGGCAAGACTGGGCATATGCCCGTCAATTAATGCTACATGGGTAATTCGGTCGGCGAATGTTCCGGCGATAAGGCTTGAGATTATCGCTCCGCGGCTGTGCCCAAGCAATGCAAAACGATCCCAGCCCAGCTGATCGGCTATACCCATCACTTCTGGGATATCCTGCCAGATATTGTAACTGGCGTCCGCCGAACGAAAGCTGCTTTTGCCGTGACCTGCGCAGTCCAGTGCTATGACATGCAGGTTGTCCATATACGGCAACATAACATCGAAGCTGGCGGCATTGTCGAGCCAGCCATGCAGGGCTATAACCGGGGTCGCGCCCGGGGTGCCCCACTCTTTGGCTGCAAAGTTCAGTCCGTTGACGTTAAAGGTTCTTTCACTGATAAATTCAAGTGACATAGTCGATCTCTTTGCAGTACAGCAGGCTGTTTTTTTTATTATTAGGTGCCGATTATTTTAGCGGCTGATCTCTATCTTCATCAGATTCAGATTCGTCGGCGGTGAACGATGGAATATCATCGTCAACTACCTCTTCGGCTTCAACATATTCTGCATCTTCAATATCGTCTTCCGATGAATCTTCAGCGCTGTTCACCGAATAGCCTTCAGTGGCATCAGTGGATGGCCACTCATCAAAGGGAAAGGGCTTTTCTTCAGCGTTAAAGGTCAGGAACATCACTGTTCTATAGACCCACTTGCCGAGACCCTGACCGAGATTGCGCAGATTGTCATTATCTGAGCCAATCACCAGCACTAGCAAGAACTGCACGACGACTACAACGGCGATAACCAGTCTCGCGACCATCAACAGAAGGCCAAACAGCACCATATAGGCGAGGCGGATCCAGGTATTACAGTTGGTTAAAGGTATTTTTTTATCACTCATTGGGTTTCACCATAAATTCAACATCAGTGTTTTGTTCTGCCACCATCATCGCCTGCAGGGACTCAACAATCGGTCGCTGCTCAAACATAATGGCGTACAGAGCCGAGGCTAATGGCATATAGATACCTAATTCATCAGCTCTCTCTTTGACTAGTTTAGTCGTATTTACGCCTTCGGCCACCTGCCCTACATCAACAATTGCCTGCTCGAGACTTTTTCCCTCGCCCAGCGCTAATCCAACGCGGAAATTACGGCTTAAGGGTGAACTACAGGTGACATAGAGATCACCGACCCCACTGAGCCCCAAAAAGGTCAGCGGGTCTGCACCAAGCTGACTGGCAAAGCGGCTCATCTCCGCCAGGCTGCGGGTCAATACAACACTTTTGGTATTCTGGCCAACCTTCATCGCCTCGGCAATACCGGCAACGATGGCGTAGATATTTTTTAAGGCGCCAGCCAACTCGACACCATAGCGATCGTGATTGGCGTAGACTCTAAAATAGTTGGATGCCAACAGTTCCTGAGCGCGATCACAGAGACTGTCGTGTTCACTGGCAATCACTGTTGCGGTAATTTCAAAGTTGGCGATCTCTTTGGCCAGATTGGGGCCGCTGATAACACCGACTTTGC
>JABBBF010000010.1 GCA_018607545.1 SAR92 clade bacterium
CCACCAATAAGGATTCCATCGCATTGCAGACACCGTATCTGTGAGTCTTGGCATTTAGTGCAATAGCCAGAGCTTTTTCCAGGTCGGCATCGTCGTCAATATAGACATGGCAGTTGCCATCCAAATGTTTAATCACCGGTACTCGGGCATCGGCGCTGATACGTTCAATCAGCCCCTTGCCGCCACGGGGAACAATCACATCCACATAGTCAGGCATGGTGATCAGTTCACCCACCGCAGCGCGGTCAGTGGTATTGATAACCTGAACAATATTTTCCGGCAGGCCAACCGCTTGTAGGCCGCGGCTGATACAGGCAGCGATTGCCTGATTGGAGGCGATTGCCTCGCTGCCACCGCGCAAAATAGTCGCATTGCCCGACTTGAGGCAGAGGCTGGCTGCATCAATAGTCACGTTGGGGCGCGACTCATAAATAATGCCAACCACACCCAGAGGCACACGCATCTTGCCGAGCTTGATACCGCTTGGGCGATCCTGAAGATCGGTGATTTTACCTGTGGGATCGGGCAGTTCTGCAACCTGTTGCAGGCCTTCAACCATAGCGTCGATACGCGCAGGATTGAGTTCAAGGCGATCGAGCAGGGCGGCATCTAAACCATTGTTGCGGCCATTTTCCATATCCACAGCATTGGCTGCCAGAAGGTTGGCGCGGTCACTGTTCAGCGCATCGGCAATAGCCAGTAAGGCCTGATTTTTAAGGGCTGTTTCAGCGGCGGCAATCACTCTCGACGCTTCTCGCGCCTGGGTGCCGACAGTCTGCATATAGCTTTTAATAGTCATAATTTTCAATCAGATAGAATCAATAGAAGACAAAGACGCCATTATACGTTTTGCTTGTCATTAATGCCTGATTTTAAATTAAACTTCTCAGTGAAAAAAAGCCGGCGTTTTATCAGCCGTGATTGCTCTTGTTTCTAGAGGTACTTGCTGACAATCCCCGCCAGTGCTTCAAGGTGAAGCGGCTGCGCATTCAGGCAGGGGATATAGTGAAAAGTCTCGCCACCGTGCTCGGTAAAAATCTCGCGACCCTCGCCATCAATCTCTTCGATAGTCTCCAGACAGTCAGAGGAAAAACCCGGGCAGATAACCGCCAGGTGTTTTATACCCTGTTCGGGCAGTGCCTCCAGAGTCTTGTCTGTATAGGGCTGCAACCAGGGCTCGCGACCAAAGCGCGACTGGAAGGTAGTCATAATTTTATCTTCATCGAGACCCATCTTCTCACGCACCAATCGAGTCGTCTGGTGGCAGAGGCAATGATAGGGATCGCCATTGTGTAAATAGCGCTCGGGGGTGCCATGGTAGGAAAACATCAGCTTGTCGGGCATACCATGCTCGTCAATATGTGCCTGAATACTCTCGCAGAGTGCATGGATATAAGCCGGCGTCTGATGATAGCTGCCAATAAAATGCAATTCCGGAACCCAGCGGGTTTTAGTGAAAGTTTGCGCCACGGCATCAAAGGTCGAGCCAGTGGTTGCGCCAGAGTACTGCGGGTAGAGAGGCAGCACAGTAATATCGCGAACATTTTGCGCCGTCAGTTCGGCAATCGCCGACTCCATAGAGGGATTGCCATAACGCATACCCAGTACAACCGGTACATCCGCATTAAATTGTTTATCGAGAATCTTTTTAACCCCGGCCACCTGTGCCTTGCTGTGAACCAGCAGCGGAGAACCACCCTCAGACCAGACAGTCTGATAGAGCTTGGCCGAACGACGCGGGCGAATACGCAAGATAATCAGGTTGAGAATCATCCACCACAGCAGGCGTGGAACCTCGACAACCCGGGGATCGCTGAGGAACTCTTTAAGATAGCGACGTAGCTCTGGGGTTTTTGGTGCATCCGGGGTGCCCAGATTGCATAGCAATACGCCACGTTTTGGCGAAGGCCCTTTGTGGTCGTACTCGGTCTGGCCCTGATACTTCATCTGTACTCCCAATGCGCTGTTGTTATTCTATTGATGCGATGTGCGGAACCATACTGCATGAATCGCGGATCGCCAAATATTATAGACTAGTTATTAAGGCTGGATTACGTACCAGGCCTGAGGCTGGATTTGGAATAGAGAATTAAATTGCTTTTAGTGAGCAGTTTTTAAAAGCTGACCCCCAACCCCTTCAGCGCTATAATGCGCGGCTTTCATATACAGTGCACTGGTAACCAGAAAACCCAATGACCGATTCAGCTTCAGATCGCCGCACCTTCGCTATTATCTCCCATCCGGATGCGGGTAAGACCACTATTACCGAAAAGCTATTGCTGCTCGGCAATCTTATTCAGGTGGCGGGTACGGTTAAGGGCCGCAAAAGCGATCGCCATGCGACCTCTGACTGGATGTCGATGGAGAAAGAACGGGGTATCTCGGTCACTTCTTCGGTAATGCAGTTTCCCTATCGCGATTGCATGGTCAATCTGCTGGATACTCCGGGTCACGAAGATTTCTCTGAGGATACCTACCGCACCCTGACCGCGGTGGATTCATCGCTGATGGTGATCGATGGCGCCAAAGGTGTGGAAGATCGCACCATTAAGTTGATGGATGTCTGCCGCCTGCGCGATACGCCGATTTTTGCCTTTGTAAATAAGATGGACCGCGAGATTCGCGATCCTATCGAGCTGTTGGATGAGATCGAGAGTGTGCTAAAGATTAAAGCTGCGCCGATTAACTGGCCAATTGGTATGGGCCGCGGCTTCCGCGGTGTCTACAACCTCTATACAGATACCATTCATGTTTACACTCAGGGCAAGGGCCACACTCTGGCGGATGATATTCAGATTAAAGGCCTGGATTCTCCTGAAGCCTATGCCGCGCTCGGCGACTATGCCGACGATGTGCTTGAAGAGTTGGAGTTGGTTAAAGGTGCAACTCACGAGTTTGCTATGGATGAATTTTTGGCGGGTCATCTTGCGCCGGTGTTCTTTGGTAC
>JABBBF010000215.1 GCA_018607545.1 SAR92 clade bacterium
TTCCCTGCGCCACTTCTTAACTTCTTTCTCTCTAGCAATCGCCGACAAAACATCACTGGTCAATTCATAATAAACCAGCCTATCGATACGGTATTTGGTAGTAAATCCGGATACAGACTTATCTTTATGCTGTGCTAAGCGCCTCTCCAAATTACCGGTCACACCCGCATACATAACCTTGTTACTCCTATTTATCAGAATATAAACCGCGTATTGTTTTTCCATCATTCGCTGCTGTTAATAAGATCAAGATTATTCTATTGCTGTCTTCAGTCGCGTGATTGTATGGGTTCACGTTTTGGTGACAGGCTGGGAAATATATGCTCAGTAAGGAGTAGTAACTAGCCTTGAGATCCCTCGTCGCTGCGCTCTGTCGGGATGACATTGTTGTATATCACCCCAAACGCTCAACCTGTGACTCCAAACGCTCAACCTGTGACCTTAAACGCCCGCAATCTGTAATCTCAACCCCCAGTCTGTCATCTCGAACGCATGTGAGAGATCGCAAAAACCAGCAGCCACAACCCTAATCAACCTGCCCCATCAGGATGCCACTTCCCGACCAAAAGGCACAGAAAGCAAAATAATAAAAACCACCCACAAAACCATCCATCTTGTTTGTTTTTTTTAAACAGACGCGGTATAGTTTCTTAAGCCTAATACTAATCATAAAAAAGGGGCATCTCTATGCCATACAGCACCGAATTTCTGCTCTCAGCTTACCGCACGATGAAAACCATCCGCGAGTTCGAAGAGCGTTGCGTCAAAGAATTTGAAGGGGGCAACGTCCCCGGTTTTACTCATGTTTCCAACGGTCAAGAAGCCATAGCCGTAGCCGCCTGTATCGACCTCAGCGACAAAGATATCATTGGCAGTACTCACCGCGGCCACGGGCATTGCATAGCCAAAGGCTGTGATGTTGGCGGCATGATGAAAGAAATCATGGGCCGATCCACTGGTCTCTGTAAAGGCAAAGGCGGCTCGATGCACATTGCCGATATCGACAAGGGTATGCTTGGCGCCAACGCCATCGTTGGCGGCGGACCACCCCTGGTCAATGGCGCTGCACTAGCAGCCAAGACTCTGGGCACAAAAAACGTTGCACTGTCATTTAATGGTGACGGCAGCGCCAACCAGGGTACGGTCTTTGAAGCCATGAATATGGCCGTAGTATTGAAATTACCCCATGTCTTTGTCTACGAGAACAATGGCTACGCTGAAGGCACTGCCGCCAATTACGGCGTCGGTTCCAACAGCCTCACCGACCGTAACGCCGGCTTTGGTATGCCCGCAGAGTGCGTCGATGGCCTCGATTTCTTTGCCACTTATGAGGCATTAAAGATCGCCACGGAACGCGCCAGAAACGGTGGCGGCCCAACGGCTATCGAAGCCATGTGTGTGCGCTTCGACGGGCACTTTATTGGTGACCCACAGCTCTATCGTCCGAAAGATGAAGTCAAGAATGCGCGCAAGAATCAGGACTGCATAAAAATATTCCGTGAACGAGTTATTGCTGAAGGCTGGCTGAAAGCTGCAACGATGAACGCCATCGACAAAGAGATCATGGCTGAAATTGAAACCGCGGTTGTAGATGCCCTGGCCGCACCCCATCCAGATCCCGCCACGGACCTTATGTCCGATGTCTACTGCTCATACTAAGGATACTGAAATGACTAATCATTCGAACAATCCCACTGTCGGCGGCAAGACGTCAATGAAGACGATCCGCGAAGCTATTAATGATGCACTGCGCGAAGAGATGCGCCGTGATCCCACGGTTATCGTTCTCGGAGAAGAAGTCTCCGGTGGTGCTGGCTGTGAAGGTGAAGACGATGCCTACGGCGGCGTCTTCGGTGTCACCAAAGGCTTGATGCCAGAGTTTGGCCGCGAGCGTGTCATCGATACACCCATCAGTGAAGCCGCCATTATTGGTGCTGCCGCTGGTGCCGCCAACAATGGTCTGCGTCCAGTGGCAGAGCTGATGTTCTTCGACTTTATCGGCGTCTCCTTCGACCAGATCTTTAACCAGGCAGCCAAGTTTCGCTATATGTTTGGCGGCAAGTCAAAAACACCAATGGTTATTCGCGGCACCGTCGGTGGCGGTTGGCGCGCCGGTGCGCAGCACTCCAGTATGCTGCACTCTATTGTTACCCATATCGCCGGTCTTAAAGTGGTGATGCCCGCCAATGCTTATGATGCCAAAGGCCTTATGGTGCAGGCGATTCGCGATGATGATCCGGTTATCTTCCTCGAGCACAAGGTCATGTACGACATTGCCTGTGAAGTGCCAGACGAGCAATATGCCATTCCCTTTGGTGAAGCGGCGTTTCCCCGTCAGGGTTCCGATGTCACCATCGTCGCCATTTCCAATATGGTTACCCATGCCATTACCGTCGCCGACATTCTGGCTAAAGAAGGTATTAGCTGTGATGTTATCGACCCCCGCACGGTATCGCCACTGGATCACGAAGCCATTCTTGAAAGTGTAGAAGTCACCGGTCGCCTGGTAATTATCGATGAAGGCAATCCACGCTGCGGCCTAGCCACAGATATTGCTGGCATAGTTGCCGAGCACGGCTTCTACAGTCTTAAAGCACCGATTCGCACCGTTACGGCACCTCACACACCAGTGCCATTCGCCCCAGAACTGGAAGATGCTTACCTGCCCAACGCAGAGAAGCTGATGGTTGCCGTTCGGGAAGTACTGGCCGCGGGCCCATCGGGAGCATAGTCATGACAAATGAAATCAAGCCGATCAATATGCCCAAGTGGGGCATGGAAATGTCTGAAGGCGATATCAATGCTTGGTATTTCGCCGTCGGTGATCAGGTCAATGCTGGGGATGATTTAGTTGATATAGAAACTAGCAAAATCATTAATACGGTCACCGCATCAGATAGCGGCGTTCTCAGAGCCATTATTGGCGCTACTGGCGAAACTC
>JABBBF010000104.1 GCA_018607545.1 SAR92 clade bacterium
AACCCAGTCTTTTGATCTAAATTATTTCGCGCCATTCTGGGCGCGAAAATGCCGCGCCTGCACTGTTAAAAACCCTTTTTAAAGAGTAATATACAGAAATGAATAGCTTTTGAGGCAACAACTAAGGCGGATATTCGATATGACCGAGAGTGAAAACAAAGCTACTTTAGAGGACTTATTAAGTGGGTTCTCCGTCGCAGATGTTGGACTGCTGATGCCTTTCCTGGAAGCCAAGGATGTGACGGGGGGAACAGTGGTAATTACTCATGGCGGCAAGGATGCAGATGTTTACTTTTTGCTTGGCGGGTCCTTCAGCGTTCTGGAAAAAGTTAATATTAATGGTTCGACGGTTATTCTTAATACTGCCTCATTCTCTGGACCCAGTATTTTGGGCGAAGTGAATATGCTAAACCAGACGGAGAGAACAGCTACCGTGGTATGCAGGCAATCCTGCAGCTGCTACATGCTTAGCCATGATCAGTTTGAGCGAATTGTGGATGCCAGGCCCAAGCTGGCCATCAAACTTTTGAAGCTCTTCGGCTCAATGGTATCGTCCAGACAGATAGCATTCCAGCACAGCGTCAGAGCCAATATTTTAAAGGATTCACGCAGTGTTGAAGCCGCCGTCTATAAGCTGGGGCGTTATACCGGCAAGGTTTACAAGGCTGATGCTGACTTAACACAAAGACTGTTTAGCGCTGACCTGGAAGGTACAAACTACAATTCTTTTGGATAGGTTGATCTCGCAAACTAACCTGTCTGAGACTATGGCAACCTGTAATCCCGTAAGCTGCGGTTACAGGTAAATTGTTATTGGAGCTCTGAATGATTATTCCGGCTGAAAGCCGAACACCTGAAGTGGTTTTTCTGCACAGGCCTGCACTATAAAAGGTGAGTGTTATCCTGAGGATATCAGCGAGTTCTCTGCGCCCATTATGGAGCAGCTGGATTCTGATGTGGCCGCGACAGATTCCTATCAGGTTGATATAGAACTCTATTATTTTAACAGTTCATCGGCGAAATTTTTGTTTGATCTGTTTGAATTTCTTGACCAGTCCGCAGCAAACAATAAGCAGATTGGCGTTACCTGGCGCTACCGCGCGGATGACGACACCATGCAAGACGCCGGGGAAGAGTTTCGTGAAGATCTGAAAAATCTAGGATTTAAACTGGAGAAAATAGATTGAACTCTGTCTGGGACCCGGGTTATCGAGGGCAGGCGGGAAAGGAGTAATCAATGAATAACAAGTCTGTACAACTTCATGAATTAATGCTCTCCAGAGGCACTTTTTTTTGTTATTCGGGGCCTCTGTCTGAAGAAGTTCTCACCAGTATATCTGCTGTGGTCAAAGATCAGTTGACCGATTCCAAGTCAAACCTGTCTATCAAGACCAAGGTATTTGGTATCTTTATCGAGCAGGCACAAAATATTATTCGCTATTCCGGCTCAAGGGTGGACAAAAGCGGGGTTGGTTCTGTTTCTATCAGTCAGACAGACTCTGGTTTTATGCTCGAGTCTGTCAATGAAATCACCGGGTCTGACCAGAAGAGGGTTACAGAAATTCTAAGAGGGCTCAAAGGCATGGATACTACCCAGCTGAAGGCTGCCTATAAACAGCGAATTAAAAATGGACCCCCGGTCGGAAGCGCAGGTGCTGGTTTAGGGTTTATTGAAGTGGCACGCAGAAGCACCAGATTTGACTATGCCTTTGAAAAGCACAATGGAGTCACGCTGTTTCTCTATTGGGGTTGGGTTGACACCAAATAGACTTGATAGCTCTATTTGGTGTCGACAATTTTCCTGTCCCGGCAGTCTTTCGGGACTAATCTTTTTGTATATGGCTCTCGACTTTTTTCAGAGCCTCCTCGAGCGATTTTTGCAGCTGTTTAATTTCTGCCCTATTCAAGGTAGCAAGGCGCGCCCGCAGATGTGTCTTGTCGGCTTCGATGGAGATGGCAGACTCGGCCTGGCCCTGATCGAGCACAGTAAATGTGCGCACAGGGTTAGCTATTCCCTTTATTTTGACTGGCTCAGCTTCGCGGCACAGAATACGCTCTCTGACCAGATTGTAGGTGTCTTCAGACAATAAAATACTGTTGGCCTGAGCTTCGCTCTCTAATCTTGAGGCGACATTGACGCCGCCCCCGACGGCGGTGTAGTCGAGACGGTGCTCTGAGCCGAAGTTGCCCACGGTGCAGTAGGCCGTATTGATGCCAATGCGCATGCGAAAAGGCTGGTGAAGACCGTAATCTATCCATCTGTCCGTTAACTCTTCGAGTCGCTGTTGCATAGCGATGGCCATAGATACGCAGCGAATAGCATCTTCCTGAGTCCCATGGCTTTCCGGGTCACCGAAAAATATCATAATTGCGTCGCCGATATATTTGTCAATAGTGGCGCCATATTCCAGGGCAATGGCCGACATCTCATCCAGATAATAATTAAGTGCGTCAGTTAGATCTTCGGATTCGAGACTATCTGTGATCGAGGTAAAGCCCACCAGATCGGAAAAAAAGATGGTCAGCTTCTTGCGCGAACTGGCCAGACTTACGGTCTGGTCGCCACTAAAAATAGATTGGTAAACCTGGGGCGAAAGGTATTTGGCCAGCTGATTTGATAGCCGCTCCAGCTGGGCATTTTTCTCCTGAGTCTCCCGGGCCAGTTCACTCAGCCGGTCGGCACTGCGGTCATTGAGTTTTACCAGGCGTTTGGTGGTTTTAAGCAGATGTTTATACTGGGCCAACAGATTTTGATAGTCGGCCGTTGGCAGTTCTGTTTTATCTCCTCCCAAAAGCCTCTCCGCAGCGGATACGAATTGATCCTCGGTACGGAAAATAGCATCATTGTTTGCCATTGGAGTTTTCCTTTTTTCTGTCTTTACTAAAAATCACTGGCACCCAACTAAAGTTGAATTTCAGCATCTTTTTGTGACAA
>JABBBF010000058.1 GCA_018607545.1 SAR92 clade bacterium
GTAACCCGGTTGTTGAAGAGCAGCCAACTTCAACGGATATCGAAGACACATCAGTACAGACTGGCCAGGTTGATACCTCAGAGATTGAGGATGTGGCAGTTGAGACTGTAACCGCAGACACTATTTTCTACTTTGACTTTGATAAGGCACTGCTTAAGCCTGAGTCGCGAGCGGCACTGCTGGAGCATTCGGCGATGTTGCAGAGTAACCCGCGCAATGTCCGTCTTGAAGGTCATGCCGATGAGCGTGGTACTCGAGAGTACAATATGGCGCTGGGTGAACGTCGTGCACAGGCAGTTAAAGAATTTTTGGTTCTACAGGGCGTATCACCAAGCCTGATCGAAGTGATCAGCTACGGTGAAGAGCGAGCAGCAGCTTACGGCAGCAATGACGATGCCTGGGGCTTAAACCGTCGCGTTGAACTAAAGTAAAATCTTACCTGGCCTGTCAGTAAGCCAAGGTAGTGAAAAAGTAGTAACCCTGCGGCCAGAGTTAGATTGCTAGCTCTGGTCGTTGGTTTTTGTGTAATAAGCAGGAATACTCTCGAACACACTGGAACAGTTATGAAAACTTCTATCGCGCGTAATTCTTTTGTCGTTCTCTCAATTGGACTGGCTTTGGCCTCGATCTCCGCGCTTGCACAAAATCCCGCTCCGGTGGTTGATTTAAGCACTGCAAACTCATCGCCAGCTAAATCAGTTAAAGAGCCCAATACAACTGTTGGCGACCGCTACTATCAGTCGCAGATGTTGCAGAATGAAGTCCGTGAACTGCGCGGCATGGTTGAGCAGCTCAGCTATGAACTGCAGCGTGTTAAACAGCGTCAGATGGATGATTATCTGGATATTGACCGCAGGTTGAGCGCGGCGATATCTGGCGCTGTTGCAGTCGAACCATCTACAGATATTGAGGGTCAAGCCCGTCCCACCGTTACTGGTGAGCAGCTCCTTGAACCTGCCGCAGAGGGAGTCGCGATAGCTTCCACAACTATTCAAACAGGCCAGGCTGCTGTGCCGGCGATTCCTGAGTCAGCAAGCCAGGCGATAAAAGACCCTGTAGTTAACAGCGAAGAGATTGCCGAGAATTATGCCCAGGCATCGAATTTACTCTTAAAACAGCGGGATTTTAAAGGCGCTGTTTTAGCCTTTAAACAGCATGTTATCGATTATCCAAACAGTCCTTATATTGCCAATGCCTACTACTGGCTCGGTGAGATTTACCTGTTGCAGGGCCAGGACGAGCTGGCGCGCCAGGCTTTTACACTGGTTGTTGAGCGACACCCAAGCCATAGTAAGGCTCTGGATGCGAACTTTAAGCTGGGTAAAATCTACCATCAACTGGGTGAGATAGAACGTGCTCGCCTGTTGTTGGAATCTGCGGCAAAAGGTGCAGGTGGCGCCGCCAATAAGGCGCGAAGCTATTTAGAAAATAACTTTTAAGCCCTGCAAACCTCTAGCGAATAATAAAAAAATAATTCAATGTCTGAAACCGAACTGCGTATTACCGAAATTTTCCATTCACTACAGGGTGAAACCAGTACTACTGGCCTGCCCACGGTGTTTGTTCGCCTGACCGGTTGCCCACTGCGCTGTGGTTACTGCGACACCGCCTATGCCTTCGAGGGCGGCACCAAGATGGCCCTGAGTGAGATTATGGCAACAGTGGCTGAGTACGGCGCTAAATGCGTCACCGTCACCGGTGGCGAGCCTCTAGCACAGCCTCAGTGTATCGAGCTTCTTGAAAAGCTCTGCGACCAGGGTTACCGAGTCTCACTTGAGACCAGCGGCGCTATGCCGATTGCCGATGTCGACAAACGGGTATTTAAAATTGTCGATTTAAAAACCCCTGGCTCGGGAGAGGTTTCAAAAAACCTCTACGACAATATCGACTATTTACTGCCTCATGATGAAGTTAAGTTTGTCATCTGCGACCGTCAGGACTACGACTGGACCTGCATGAAAGTCGACGAACTGGGCTTGCAGGGCAGAGTAGCGGAGGTGTTGTTTTCACCAAGCCAGGGGCAACTCACCCCAAGGCAACTTGCAGAGTGGATTTTAGACGATAAACTTAACGTCCGAATGCAGTTGCAAACCCATAAATATATCTGGGGCGATCAGCCCGGTCACTAGGCCTTCAAATAGCGCCTGACGAAACTCTTGAATAATAAGGCATCATTTAATATGTCAAAAAAAGCCGTAATCCTTGTCTCTGGCGGACTGGACTCAACAACAGTAGTCGCCATGGCAAAAAGCCAGGGCTTCGACTGCTACACGCTAAGTTTTGACTACGGGCAGCGCCACCGTTCAGAGCTTGAAGCCGCTCAGCGAGTTTCTGTGCATATGGCCGTATGCGAGCACAAAGTGGTCAAATTGGATCTAGGTACTATTGGTGGTTCAGCGTTGACTGATGAGAGCATTGATGTTCCAGAAGAAGAGACTTTCGGTATACCGGTAACCTATGTTCCCGCCCGCAACACAGTATTTCTTTCTATCGCCTTGGGATGGGCCGAAGTCCTCGGCGCCAATGATATTTTCCTCGGGGTAAATGCCGTCGATTACTCTGGTTACCCGGATTGCCGACCGGAATATATCAGTGCCTTTGAGACTGTGGCTAACCTGGCGACAAAGTCCGGTGTTGAGGGGCACAAACTCAGCATTCACGCCCCGCTAATTGATATGACCAAGGCACAAATAGTCCAGGCAGGTTTGGCTCTGGGTGTCGATTACAGCCAGACAGTTTCCTGTTATCAAGCCAATTCAGAAGGTGAAGCTTGCGGTAGATGTGAGAGTTGTAGATTACGCAAACAAGGCTTTGAACAAGCCGCTGTAGAAGACCCCACCAGATATCAAAATAACGCTTGAATTTTAACTTCTGGTCAGTATGATACGCACCTCTTCTGAGGGCCGTTAGCTCAGCGGTAGAG
>JABBBF010000216.1 GCA_018607545.1 SAR92 clade bacterium
ATCCAGTTCGGCCATATCGCAGAGCCAGTCACCAAATACCTTTTGATACTTTGGTTTAGGTTTAGACTTTGCAGTCTGTTCAGGCTGAGCCGCTGCCACAGTTGGCTTGGGTTCAATTTTGTTTAACGCGTGATAACCCACCGGATCATTTTCCGCCGGGGCAAAGCCTTTGCCTTTATGGGTGATGATATGCAGCAGCACCGGCCCCTTAATCTGGCTGAGATTAGACAGTGTCTCAATTAACAGCGGGAGATTATGGCCATCGATAGGACCCACATAGTAGAAGCCCAGCTCCTCAAAAATGGTCGCTGGAGAGACCATGCTCTTCATATACTCTTCCGTGCGACGCACAAAAGCACTGGCGTGGGGCATCAGTCGCAGGGCTTTTTTACCGCGCTCGCGCAGTTGGTTATAAAACTTGCTGGCCCAGAGTTTGGAGAAGTAGGTAGACAGGCCGCCGACATTTCGCGAGATCGACATCTGGTTATCATTGAGGACAACCAGTAAGTTTTTATCCACATGGGCGGCGTGGTTAATCGCCTCAAAAGCCATCCCCGCCGTCATGGCACCATCACCCATAATAGCAACAGTTTTGCGCTCAGAGCCCAGCTGTGCTGAACCGATAGCCATCCCCAGCGCGGCGCTGATCGAGGTGCTGGAGTGCCCGACACCAAAGGTATCGTATTCGCTCTCAGAACGTTTAGGAAAACCGGATAAACCCGATTTTTGGCGCATACTGAGCATCTGCTCGCGGCGGCCGGTAAGGATTTTATGGGGATAAGTCTGATGACCCACATCCCAGATCAGGCGGTCAACCGGGGTATTAAAGACATAGTGCAGTGCCACGGTTAATTCGGTGACCCCCAGCCCAGCGCCAAAATGGCCGCCAGTTCTTCCCACGCAGTAGAGCAAAAAGTGGCGCAGCTCATCGGTCAAAACCTCCAATTGCTGAGCATTAAGGTCACGCAGGTCGGCAGGTTGGCTAATACTGTCCAGTAGCGGAGTATCAGGCCGAGAGAGAGGAATGTCGTTGAATGTTTTGGGCATGCTTATGTATGGCTGCTGTAGATGCTATGGAAAAGATTTTACACCAAATAGGCGTCTTGCTCGGTTATTTTTCTGTCAGTGATTACGTTTGATAATAAAGTCGGCGATGTCGCGCAGGCCGTCAGCTTTATCGGCAAAAATATCCAGTGCTTGCATACTCTGCTGGTAGAGCGCGGCTGCTTCGCTGCGAGCCTGCTCCAGACCTAAAATAGAAGTGTAAGTCGATTTTTGATTACTGGCATCCGAACCCTGCTGTTTGCCGAGCTGTTCGGTGGAGCTCTCAACATCGAGGATATCGTCCTGAATTTGAAACGCCAGACCAATAGCCCTGGAAAATTCCTTTAGCGCTGACAGCTGCTCTTCAGTTGCCTGTGCGGTGGCAAGAGCGCCCATCACCACGCTGGCCTCAATTAAAGCGCCGGTCTTATGGGCATGCATAGTCTTTAGCTGTTGCAGGTCAAGTGCTGTTGCCGTTGCCGCCAGATCAATTGCCTGTCCGGCCACCATGCCAGAGCAGCCGCCCAGCTTAGATAAAATGGCAATCAGCTCAACAGTTGTCTGCGGTGGAATATCACTGAGTTCGGTAAGCTGCTGAAAGGCCAGGGACTGCAGACCATCGCCGGCCAGAATTGCCGTCGCCTCATCAAACTGGATATGACAGGTCGGCTTGCCGCGGCGCAGATTATCATTGTCCATTGCCGGCAGATCATCGTGAATTAATGAATAGGCGTGGATCATCTCCACTGCAGCTGCCACCTTGGCAGTATTGTTATCACTGCTTGCCACCGCTTCCGCCGCAGCAAAACACAGCGCCGGACGAACCCGCTTGCCGCCATTAAAGGTCGAGTAGCGCATCGCCGAAAATAGCTGCTCAGCGGGGCCGGATGCCGCGGGCAGAATAGCCTCTAACTGGGCATCAACCAGAGCACTGTAGTCGCTGATAATGGAATTAAAGTTTGTCATAAAAAGCCGAGTTTAAAGTTTAGCTATCCGAGGGATCAAAAGGCTGGCTGACCAATTCATCTCCCTGACGCATTAACAGCTCAACTTTTTGCTCGGCAGTTTTAAGCGCCTGCTGGCATTCGCGGGCAACTTTAATACCAGTCTCAAAGGACTTTAATGAATCTTCCAGGCTGAGATCGCCACTTTCGAGAGACTCAACCAGAGCCTCAAGGCTTTCTAATTGCTGTTCAAAATCCACAGCTTTTTTATCTTTAGTCACGTATGGGTACCATTGTAAAAAGATTGAAATACAGGGCGTTCACCCTAACCAACAAGAACATCGCGGTCAATTGCAAAAGGCCAGATAAATTGAGCCGCAGGGAGTTTGCATCGTTCTATAAGTGACTGCATAGAATATCTATAGTATGTTTGGTAAACACCAGCAGCAATAGCTAATAATTATTAACTAGAGGTTGGCTGTAATATGAAAATACTCAGATTAAATTTAGCCGGACAACCGATCAACTGGCTCCACTGGGAAGAGGCGGTCTGTATGTATGCCCGGGATCTGGTTGTCTGGAGCATGGGTGATGTGGTGCGACAGGTTCAGGGTGGTATCTCGCGACTATCCGGACTGCGCTCAGTGGTCGAGTTGCCAAGTATGATCGCCTGCGGCGGAGAGCAGTTGGCCAGGCCGAGAACCAATCCAGCTTTACACAATCCCACACTCTTTGTTCGCGATGCTCACCTATGTATGTACTGCGCACGGGAATTCACCGAACTGCAACTGACACGGGATCATATTCAACCGACCTCAAGGGGTGGCGCCGACCGCTGGGAAAATGTTGTAGCCGCCTGTCGGCGCTGCAATCAACACAAAGCCGATCGCACCCCGGAAGAAGCCAATATGGAATTGGT
>JABBBF010000136.1 GCA_018607545.1 SAR92 clade bacterium
GATGCTAAAACTTTGCTAGCAAGACTCATAGGAATGCCTTGAAAAATGGTTGAGAATGATTGATCGAAAAAAGCCGTTAACTGAACCGACAGTATCAGTAAGGTGGTGGATTCTAGCAACACAAGCTGCTCTGATCAAAGGAAAGATTGCAGCTGCACAAGCTATTTTGTAGTGTAGTCATTTATAGACAGGTACTCATCTAATTACATGGGAAAATCATGACCTCAATTTTAGTCACCGGCGGCAGTGGATTTATTGGCCGCCATTTTTGCGAGACTGCAGCCCAGCTAGGGATGCAGCTCTGTGTTCTGACCCGCAACCCCAAGGCCGCGGCGCGCCGACTGCCCAATTCTGTAGAGCTTATCAGCCGCCTCAGCGAACTCAGTGCAGACTACACACCGGACGTTGTGCTTAATTTGGCCGGTGAACCACTGGCGAATGGCCGCTGGACACACCGCAGAAAGCAAAAATTTTATGATAGTCGCATCAATACTACTGACAGTCTGTTTGATTTTTTCGCCAATCGAGAGTCAGCGCCGGGGCTAATTATCAGCGGCTCGGCTATTGGCTATTACGGTCCCGGTGATCAGGCGGTCGATGAAACTGCTGAGCCCACAGATGGGTTTTCTCACCAGCTCTGCCGCACTTGGGAGAATAGCGCCAGACGCTTCGAGTCCCTCGGCTGTCGTATCTGTTATCTGCGAACCGGTATTGTGCTCGGGGAAGAGGGTGCTCTGGCGCGAATGTTGCCAGCCTTTAAGCTGGGTCTGGGCGGTCCCATCGGCAGTGGTAAACAGTGGATGTCGTGGATTCATATCGACGATATGGTGGCGATTATTCTCCACTGTATCAACAATCCCGCAATTCAGGGCGCAGTCAATGCCACTGCACCCCATCCGGTTATCAATGCTGACTTCGGCTCAGCGCTGGCGGCAACCTTACAGCGCCCGGATTTTTTAACCATGCCAGCATTTATGGTGAAAATCCTTTTTGGCGAAATGGGAGAAGAGCTGCTGTTGCAGGGGCAAAAAGTGATTCCTGCAAAAATCCTCGCTTCAGGCTTTGAATTTAAATACGCCAACCTCAGTACAGCCCTGAAAAATCTACTCCAATAACATTGAGATTCTGAAAGTAGGGCAGGTGACATATTTCTGACATCTGCCTGACATCTTTTTGACTCATCCCTGAATTATATTTCTGCAAAATTTCTTATTCACACTTGCTGTGTGGTCTATATTTAAATTTCCAAATACAGGAAATATTGATAAATAGGGAAGTGTTTTGCAGATAACAATCTTTGGAAGCGGTTATGTTGGGCTTGTCACCGGGGCCTGTTTTGCCAATGTTGGCAATCAAGTGGTTTGCGTCGATATCGACCAGAACAAAATAGACTCTCTCAATACAGGCCATGTGCCTATTTATGAGCCGGGTCTGGAAAACTATATCAGTGAATCTCTGGCTGATGGCAATCTTAAATTTACCTGCGATGCAGCATCCGCGGTAAAGCACGCAGATATGATCTTTATCGGAGTCGGCACGCCGGCCCATGAAGATGGCTCCGCCGATTTACAGTATGTTCTCAATGTAGCCAATACCATTGGTGAACATATGCAGGGCTTTAAAGTCGTAGTGAACAAATCCACTGTTCCAGTGGGCACTGCCGATAAAGTAAGCCAAACTATTAAAGCCGCTTTCGATAAACGCAATGTCGATTTTGAATACAGCGTAGCCTCAAACCCTGAATTTCTTAAAGAGGGCGCCGCAATCAGTGACTTTACCCGCCCCGATCGGATTATTGTCGGCACCGAAAGCGCCCGCGTCGAAGAGATGATGCAGGAATTATACGCGCCCTATAACCGTCAGCGTGACAAATTGATCTTTATGGATGTGCGCTCAGCAGAGCTGACCAAGTACGCCGCTAATTCGATGCTGGCAACCAAGATCAGTTTTATCAATGAAATTGCCAATATCGCCGAATGTGTAGGTGCGGATATAGAGCAGGTGCGGATTGGTATGGGTTCAGATCCGCGTATAGGTTATAGCTTTATCTATCCCGGCTGTGGTTTTGGTGGCTCCTGTTTCCCCAAAGACCTGCGCGCCATGGAAGCGACTGCCATCAATGCCGGTTATCAGCCGAAATTATTGAGTGCAGTGACCAATGTTAACGATCAGCAAAAAGATCGATTATTTGAAAAGGTTTCGGCCTATTTTAACAACGACCTAAAGACCGATTTAAAGGGCAAAACCATCGCCCTTTGGGGGCTGGCCTTTAAACCCGGCACTGATGATATGCGCGAAGCGCCAAGTCGTTTCTTAATGGAAGCACTTTGGAAGCAGGGCGCGATGGTTCGAGCCTATGACCCTCACGCGATGGATGCCACGCAAGATATCTATGGCGTGCGCAATGACCTGATGCTCTGTGGTACTAAAGAAGCCGCGTTAGTGGGTGCTGATATTCTAGTGGTGTGCACTGAGTGGAAACCTTTCTGGTCGCCAGACTTTTCTCATATCAAACAGACACTGAGGTATTCGGTTATTTTTGATGGACGCAATCTCTATGATCCAAAGCGCCTGCAAGAGCAGGGTATTCAGTATTTTGCTATCGGGCGAAGAAATTTTGTTGACGCTGAGCAGCCCAGTGCCGTGCCATCAGTCAATAATGTTTTGGAAAACGCTTAGGTGCTTTGAGAACGCCACCCTGTTATCTCGAATTACCCTCCCCCAGTCATTCTGAACGTATGTGAAGAATCTCTTGATGCCCGCTGAGATCCTTCGACTTCGCTCAGAATGACGGCTAAAGTGGTCTGCCGGGATGGCAACTCCATTGTCATTTCGACCGAAG
>JABBBF010000164.1 GCA_018607545.1 SAR92 clade bacterium
CTTTAAGGTAGCGACGCAGTTCAGGGGTTTTCGGTGCATCCGGGGTGCCCAGATTACAGAGTAATACTCCACGACGTGGTGAAGGTCCTTTGTGGTCGTACTCGGTCTGGCCCTGATACTTCATCTGTGCTCCCAATGTGCTATTTTTTTGTGCTGTTATTGTTGTATTGATGCGAAGTGCCGAAACCATACTGCATGAGTCGCGGATCGCCAAATATTATCGACTAGTTAGCAAAGTAGATTTACGTGGTACAGGTGCGGCTGGATTTGGCAGGTAGGATTAAAAGCGCCAGAAAAACCATAGAAGAAAGTTATTGTGGGTGTCATACCAGTGTGGCGGATTATGCCCAAGAGCTAACCGAGGATACAGGCAATATTCCAAGCCACTTAGAAATGTATATCGACTATGAACGCATGGGGCGTGATCTGGAGCTAGGCGGCGACATCTTTACAATTGAAACAGGCTATCAGGAAGTGCATATATTTTGGAGCCATTAAAAAAGTGAAGCCCCTGCTACGGTGGGGGCTTTAATTTACCGCGCTTTTGGGGCTCAGCGGCCTACCGGCCTTAATTGCTCATCCTTCGCCTGTATTGTCTCTTGTCGAGCCAAACTGAGCCCCAAAAGTTTAAATAATACTGGCCTTGGGCAGTGTAAGTACCCAAAGACGCTATTTATTAAACCTTCCAGTTTGAATTTTGATTTATTTACGGCGTTAATCGCCGTGAAAAATAATGTTAGTAAACTTTTTCGGTTTATGTTAGTTTGATATTTATGAATTATACGGCGTTTTGCGCCGTATATATCGGTAGTAATAAACTATTGAGTGGTTTTAGCGGGCTTAACGGCCAAAAATACTAAGAAAGGTAAGTGCACTTGGTTAATAGCATGACTTCAAAGGGTGAGGGTGTAAAAGGGACTTATAAGCAGTCACTTAAAGCGCTTCTGCCTTATGGCATGTTGGCCACTAAAAGGTGGCTGGCAGGGCAGGGCTTGAGTGCTCATGCACTCGACAATGCTGTTAAGACTGAAACCTTATTGCTTTTGGCGACTGGCGTTTATAGTCAGTATTCTCGCTCAGTAAGCTGGGAGGGCGTAATCGCCTCTATGCAGCGTATGGAGAAGGATGGATCTGAGAACGCCTCGCCTGTTGTTGTCGGTGGGTTATCTGCTTTAGGTCTATCAGGATTGTCGCAGTATTTGTCATTGGGCAATACGCCGCATATCCATTTATATGTACAAGGCAGGTTGCCAACATGGTTGGCGCGCTTATCATTGCCTATGAAGTTTGAAGGCCATAGAACAAGTAAGCTATGGCCTGAAAGCGTGTTACAGAATAAGGCTTTTATCAAAGAGCATGAGTGGGAGGCTGAATTACCTCCTGTGTATTTCTCATGCCCTGAGAAAGCCATATTGGAATTATTGATGGACTTGCCAGATAGAGTGACGTTTGAGCATGCCGATGAGTTAATGCAGGGGTTAGTGAACCTGTCGCCCAGAAAACTCGATACACTTTTGAAAGCCTGTAAAAGCGTAAAGGCCAAGCGATTGTTTTTCTGGATGGCAAAGCGCCAAGCCTATCCTTGGTTTAGCAAACTAAACGTCAAGGATTATGACTTAGGCTCAGGTAAGCGCGTTGTGGCTAAAGGCGGAAAGCTGGATACGGATTATTTAATCACTGTCCCTTCAAATATGGTTCCGTCGCATATGGCATTGAACAGTGAAGATTAGAGATAAGGATATTGAGGATGGATAGAAGCAGTATTTATTACAAGCAAGTGCAGTTGTTGATGCAGGTTTTGCCCTTCGTCGCGAAGCAGGCCTGCTTTGCGCTGAAAGGTGGAACGGCTATCAACCTCTTTGTAAGAGAGTTTCCACGCTTGTCTGTCGATATTGATCTGGTTTATCTGCCTATGAAAGCCCGTGATGAGGCTTTGGATGAGATTTGTGAGGCATTGGATGTCATTAGTGCTGATTTAAAAACCGCGTTCAAAGATGCGGAGATAACCGAAGCTTATAAATCGAAACGGGATTCGTTGAGGCTCATCGTTGCGCGCAACGGGGTTCAAATTAAAGTGGAGCTTTCTCCAGTGTTACGTGGAACGGTTTACGAGCCGCGTCTTATGGAAGTTTGCGAAGCTGTTGAAGAAGAGTTCGGTTACGTTGAAGTACCCGTGGTGGCGCTAGCTGATCTTTACGCCGGAAAAATCTGTGCGGCATTGGATAGGCAGCATCCAAGAGACTTATTCGATGTTAAGTGGCTTTTAGAGAATGAAGGCTTAACGGATGAAATACGCAAAGCCTTTCTCGTGTATTTATCGAGCCACAATCGGCCTATGGCCGAACTGCTGAAGCCGCAATACAAAGAGTTATCGGCCATTTACGCAGGTGAGTTTGCAAACATGGCCGAGACGGATGTGACGCTAGAAGAGCTGGTGGCTGTTAGAGAACGTTTGGTCGAACTTATTCACCAAGGGCTAACAGAAAGCGAGAAGGGTTTTCTTCTAACGTTTAAAAGCCGTGAGCCAGATTGGGCGTTGCTTGGTTTAGAGGGTGTAAGTGAGCTTCCGGCCATTAAGTGGAAGCAGATTAATCTGGCTAAGATGCCGGAGAATAAACATAAGTTGGCATTAGAAAAGCTGAAAGGCATTTTGGCGTAGTAGTGTATAGCGTGGCGGTTATTCGTTAGAATAGCGCGCTTTTTAGCCGCCTTTCCCCCAAAAACGGGTGAGAGGGGGCAATTTAACAAACAAGTACAAATTTAAGTACAAATTAGGACTTATAGGGTATGGCTGATAGCAATTTTATCAATGAAATCAACAA
>JABBBF010000088.1 GCA_018607545.1 SAR92 clade bacterium
TCGGCATCAAAATTCTCAATAGTCTGGTTTTTATCAAACATAGTTAGAGCATTCCCAAAGGTTGTGTTAATAATTAAATTTTCGGCACTGAAGAAGACGCGCAGTTTACCCGAAAGCGTATTCTGCTGACAGTAATATAAGTGAAAAATTGCCTATTTTTCGAACAGCGCAATCGCCTCTACATGAGCCGTATGAGGAAACATATCCATAACCCCCGCAGCACTTAAACTGTAACCCGCCTCAGTCAATAATTTGGCATCCCTGACCATGGTCGAGGGATGGCAGGAGATATAAATAATCTGCTTGGGCTTAGCCTTTGCAATCCAGGGCATAGCACCAGCCGCACCATTTCTCGGTGGATCGAGCAATACCAGATCGATCTTTTCTTTTAGCTTGCGCATACCCGACCAATCATTGAGATCGGAAACCATAAACTCGATATTGGCCAGATTATTGCGCTGGGCATTGGCCTCGGCACTGCGCACAAGATCCTCAAGACCCTCAATACCGATTACCCGATCAAAATGGGCTGCCAGTGGCAGGGAGAAATTGCCGGTGCCGCAAAACAGATCTACTGCCAGGCTTTTCTTATCCGAGCTCTTTACATCCGTTTTGGGTTTACGCAGCAGAGATAAAACCTGATCAATCATCTGGCGATTAATCTCACCGTTAACCTGAACAAACTGTCCCGGCTGAACCTCCAGCCGAATATCATCGGTGAGAGCCAACTCAAGGGGATCGACACCGCCATCGAGACGCACAAATTTTGACTGGTTGCTGGTCTTCCACCATAGCTGCGCAGCAGAGCTGGAAGAGAAACAATACAGGGTTGCCAACATCTGCTCCAACTCAGTGGCCGACGGCGACCTGCTAGCTTCAATAGCAATAGCCAAGCCATTATCGGCACTCAATAATTCCACTTCAAAAAGGCGAATACCCGGCGGAAACGCGGTCAGCCATTCAGGCAGTGCCAGGGCAATATCCGCGAGAGGCTCGGCCAATACATGACATTCGGTTAGCGGCTCAATACGACGACTGCCGGGATTGTGAAAACCCACTAAAACATTGCCATCTTTAGCTCGCTGCACCGCCAACCGCGCACGGCGGCGATAGCCCCACTGCGGGCCGCTAAGGGCCGGCAGTAGCGTTTTTGGCTGCATACCACTGCGCTCTAAACTTTCCAAAAGCTGCTGCTGTTTAAAGGCAATCTGGGCGCCGTGTTCAAGATGCTGCACAGTGCAGCCACCACAGCGCGGGAAATGCTTGCACTGGGGCTGGATACGACTTTCAGAGGCAGTGATAACTTCCAGTACATGGGCTTCATCATAGTTGCGCTTTTGATTGTGACGGCGAAACTCCACCGTCTCTCCGGGCAGCGCACCCTCGATAAAACAGGTTTTTCCGCCCGGACGGCCCACGCCACGACCATCGTGAATAAGGTCGACAATCTCGCACGTTAATCGGCTGTCACTAGGCATAGAAGTCTCTTTTTTCGGCAATTTCAGGGCGCGTATATTAGCAGATCAGCAGCACAGCTTTTGATTGTTTTACAGCCCCTCGCTCAGGCATGATAGGCATCTAAAAGAGACTGTTTAAAAGAAGGAGCTTTTAATGACAATGCGCAATACAGAAAATCACTGGGGATCGCCGAGCAAGCTATTGCATTGGCTGACCGCCGTGCTGATTTTAATTCAAATCCCGTTGGGCTTTTATGCCGAAGAGCTCAAGCTATCCCCCTTAAAACTCGACCTATTTGTCTGGCATAAATCCATTGGCATGCTGGTTTTACTGCTCGCCGCTGCGCGACTGCTGTGGCGTATCACTGGCACAATCCCCATAACCCCGAATAGCGGTAAAGTTCAACGCCAACTGGCACAGCTGGCTCATGCTTTGCTCTACGGGCTAATGATTGCCCTGCCGATTAGCGGCTGGATAACCACCTCGGCGGCCAATATCCCCACCAAGCTTTTCTGGATGATTGAGTTACCAGCGATTACCGGGCCAGATGAGGCCCTAAAATCACTGGCTGCCGAAGTCCATGAGATCTGTGTAACAATGCTGATTATTATTCTGGTTGTGCATATAGGTGCGGCACTGCGCCACCACTTTATATTGCGCGACAGTATTCTTAAACGCATGTGGTTTTAAAGCCATTTAATACAAGCTATGAAATATCTTACCCTGACAATTTATCTGTTTAGCCAACTCTGCCTTGCTTCTGAATGGCAATCCGATCCTGACCAGAGCGAGCTGAACTATTCGGTCAATTTTGAACAGCTGCCGATCAATGGCCAATTCAAAGCATTCTCCGTGAGCTATATCGCCCAACAAAAGCTGCGGGTTGTTGTAGATATCACCAGTGTCGATATGGGCAACTCGGATATTAATCAAGCAATTCGCGATATCGATTGGTTTGATATTAAAAGTCATAGCCAGGCGATATTTTTTAGCGATGAAATCAAAGCCGTTGGCGACACCGGGTTTCTTGCCAAAGGTACATTGCAACTTAAGGGAATCAGCAAGCCAGTCAGCGTCCCCTTTAGCTGGCAACCCACAGCCCAGCCAGAAAATTCAGGAGAGCCAGCCGACAGCGCATCCATGATCGGCAAATTAACCCTGAGCCGCAGTGACTTTGCAATTGGCAGTCCAGAGTGGTCCAGTGGCGACCAGATTGGCATAGATGTCGATGTTAGCTTTGCTGTAAAGATGTTAAAACATGCGTCGGAATAGCCTACTTAGAAATGCGGCCATTCCCCTCTTAGCTTGGTTACTGCTAGGCGGCTGTGCCACCCAGCAAGAGCTTTCTTCCTCGAA
>JABBBF010000141.1 GCA_018607545.1 SAR92 clade bacterium
TTTCTTGCTCCTCAATTTTCATTGGTTGGTGGCATGCCACCTGTTTTAGAGCTCTGTACAGAGAGGATGGTCACTATCCTTTGCCATCATCTGCCAGCGCAGCACTCATTTCCTTGAGTAGAGCCTGTTGCTCAGGGTTGAGCTCGAGGCGGTCCAGTAAATCTGGTCTTCGCTGCTGGGTTCGCACTAGTGATTGCTGCAAACGCCAACGTCTAATTTTTTCATGGTTACCTGACAACAGTACTTCTGGTACTGGCTGCCCTTGGTAGTCCTCTGGCCGCGTAAAGTGCGGGCAATCTAATAGGCCGTCGGCAAATGAGTCCTGATCAGCGGAGTCCTTGTGTCCTAGGGCTCCCGGTATTTGCCGGATCAACGCGTCCATCAATACCATGGCGGGCAATTCACCGCCGCTGAGTACGTAGTCGCCTATGGACCACTCCTCATCTACTTCTTGCTCTATCAGCCGCTCGTCGATTCCTTCGTAGCGGCCAGCAATCAGGATAAGTGACTGCTGTGTAGCAAATTTGTTTACTGCGCCCTGATTAAGGACCTGTCCCTGGGGCGAAAGGTACACCACTTTGGTGTCTTCACCTGCCCACTGCTTCGCAGCGGCTATGGCCTTGCGCAAAGGCTCTACCATCATCACCATGCCGGGTCCGCCACCGTAGGGGCGCGCATCGACTGTCTGGTGACGGTCTTCAGTAAAGTCTCTCGGGTTGAAGCTGTGACACTCCAACAAGCCATTCTTTACTGCACGTCCGCTAATACCATAATCGGTCAGCGAACTAAACATTTCCGGGAACAGGGTAATCAGTGCGATTTTCATTTACCTGTCCTCTGATACTGCTCTCTTTAAAGCTTTGTAACGCCGTTGAGAGCAACCAAGCTAAAAAGCTGGATCCCAGATGACGTCGATTGTTTTGTCCGCCATGCTAATGCTGGTGACAAATTGATCAACGTAGGGGATTAGTCGCTCTTCACGATCGATACTCTCACCATCGCCTTTGACGACTAACACATCGTTGGCGCCGGTTTCGAGAAGCGACTTAACCGTGCCAAGGCGAATCTGCTCACCTTCATAGTGGCTAATCACTGACAGCCCTTCGAGCTGATACCAGTAATAATCATCGCTTTTCAGCTCAGGTAGCTTGTCTTTCTCGACCAAAATATCGTTGCCACACCAGGTCTGCGCTATGTTGCGATCGTCGATACCGACAATGTGCGCAACTAGGCTCTCGCCGTGCCTGCGCCAGTCATCGATCTGTATCGCTTTCACGCCGGCGGCTGTATCTATCAACCAAGGCTGATAGGAACAGAGCGTCTCGACCTTTTCGGTGAAGGCGTGGACTTTCACCCAGCCACGAACACCGAATACAGCTGTTATGCGACCAACAACCAGAGTTTCCATCAATCATGATCTCCAGATGTGTTCAGCAACAGATGCAGAGATTAAGCAGCTACTACTTGAGCCTTGGCAGCTTCTTTGATCAGCGACTTAACGCGATCGCTAACCTGAGCACCCTGGCCCTGCCAGTAGGTAACGCGGTCTAAGTCCATGCGCAGACGCTCTTCAGCACCGCGAGCAACCGGGTTAAAAAAGCCTACACGCTCGATATAACGTGCGTCGCGGGCGTTGCGTGAGTCAGAAACTGTGATGTGGTAAAAAGGGCGTTTCTTTGCGCCACCACGTGCCAATCTAATTGTGACCATGTACTAAAATCCTGTGTTCAAACTGGCACAATCGCCAGAATTGATGCTTTTAAAAGGGCCGCGCAGCATTGGGCGCAGCTCCCCGAAAGGCGCGGTATCTTACGCCATAAGAGAGTAAAAGGAAACACCTTTAAACAGTAAGCTGAAGAGCCTGAAAATCTACCCTTACAGCCAGTCAGCGCCTGACTATCAGCGCTATCTAACGACGCGTAAAACCACCTGGCGGCAGTCCACCCATTGGCGGCATAGAACCGCCGGGACCACCGCCCATTCCGCCGCCCATAGCACCACCAAGGCCGCGCATCATATTTTGCATGCCCTTGCCCTTCATCTTTTTCATCATCTTGCCCATCTGCTTATGCTGCTTGAGCAGACGATTGAGATCCTGAATGGTGGTTCCAGAGCCAACGGTAATGCGGCGCTTGCGTGAGCCATTTAATATATCTGGGTTACGGCGTTCTTTTGGGGTCATGGAACTGATAATTGCATCCATCTGACCAAATTGACTGGTGACATTCTGCTGCTGGGCCATCTGAGCCATATTGCCCATACCCGGAAGCTTGTCCATAAGACCGGCCATGCCACCCATATTATTCATCTGCTGCAACTGGTCACGAAGGTCTTCCAGATCGAAACCTTTGCCCTTGGCAATTTTTTGCGCGAGCTTTTCAGCTTTCTTTTTATCAACCTTGCGTTCGACATCTTCGATCAGCGACATCACATCGCCCATGCCGAGGATGCGCGAGGCGATACGCTCAGGATGGAAAGGCTCTAGGGCATCAGTCTTTTCACCGACACCGAGGAATTTAATTGGCTTGCCGGTGATATGACGTACCGACAGGGCAGCGCCACCGCGCGCATCGCCATCCACCTTAGTGAGGATCACCCCCGTCAGCGGCAGTGCTTCATTAAAGGCTTTGGCGGTATTCACCGCATCCTGACCGATCATGGCGTCGATCACGAACAGGGTTTCAATGGGGTTGGCGGCGGCGTGGACCTGCTTGATCTCAGCCATCATCTCGTCGTCAACAGCAAGTCGGCCGGCAGTATCAATAATCAGTACATCGACAAATTTCTTCTTCG
>JABBBF010000094.1 GCA_018607545.1 SAR92 clade bacterium
CCGAGCATGTTTTGGACGGCTTTACTTGTGGCACCTATTTTCTTGCCGATGATTTTCTCGCCTGCGGAGAGACGACACTCCAGCATATGCAACGAAATATGGTAGGCATCGACTATGGTGATATCTGGGAAGCGTTCGGTAAGCGGACTCAATACTGTTCGTTTTACCATTGCTTGGTAGAGTTCGTTACCTAGCTGTTCAATGAGTTGTTTATCCATAGGGTATGACTCTCGAGTAAATTGGGGATTGGGTTTTGTTAGGCTGTTTCAGCGAAAAAATTCTCTAATAGCTTACAGAACCGATCAGTGTGCTCTATTTGAGTCCAATGGCCGCAGCGACCAAATACATGGAGTTGAGCATCGTCTATCCAATTGGCTAGCGTTAAGCTGCTCTGCAATGGAATAACTTCATCTTCACGGCCATGTATCACAAGAGCAGGCTGTTTGATTTTTTTGATATCGACCTCAGCGCTGCTCAGCGCGTCAACCCAGCGCTGTCTTGGCGCCGGAAACATTGCCTCAAATGACGCCTGAAAACCGGGGCGGATACTGGCTTGATAGCGTAGCTGTGCGAGTTCGTCGGTGACCAAACTGCGGTCGTAGGTAAACAAATCCATCAGTTCTCGCATGGTCTCGAACGATGGCGTATAGCCCCATACACGATCTAATCCTTCGGTAATTGGAAACGCTACACCAGCAGCTCCCATCAACACCATTTTTTTCACCCTGGTGGGGTGGCGGATGGTGAAGGCCAATGCGAGAGCACCGCCAAAGCTGTTGCCGACAATGTCGACACTCTCCAGTTCAAGGGCATCGATAAAGGCGAGCAAATGTGCGACCCATGCGTCGAGCGAATAGCAGTTACCTTCCGGTCGGTCGGTATAGCCAAAGCCGAGCATGTCGGGGGCGATCACCCGTCTTGTTTTGCTTAGCTCAGGAAGCACCAGTCGCCAATTTGCCCAAGCAGTGACACCCGGTCCAGAGCCATGTACTAGGAGCACCGGGTCACCACTGCCCATAGAGTGGTAGTTGGTGTTGATACCATTGGCCAGGATAGAGTCGCCGATCTCGGGGTTGCTGGTCTTATGCATTTTCTTCAAGCATCCTTAGAGTTTGATACTGACGTTTTTCAGCTCGGAGTAGAACTCCAAACCATGCACGCCGCCTTCGCGGCCGATACCCGATTGCTTTGCGCCACCAAATGCGGTGCGCAGATCTCGCAGGAACCAGCTATTGACCCAAACTAGTCCGACCTCCAGCGCCTCGGGAACGCGACTGGCGCGGGCGCTATTTTCAGTCCACACCGAGGCGCAGAGACCGTAAACCGTATCATTGGCCAACTCGATCACCTCTTCCTCACTATCAAAGGGCCGAATATGGCAGCATGGACCAAATATCTCTTCGCGGATTACGCGGGCGTTATCGTCTAAACCAGTCCAGATTGTCGGTTCAATCCAGGCGCCGGCATTTAATTCTGGGCCCATATCTGGGACTCCACCGCCAATGATCACGGTGGCGCCTTCTTCTTCGGCGAGTTTGTAGTACGAGAGTACTTTGTCGCGATGTTCCAAGCTCACCAGCGGGCCGAAGTTGGCCTCCTGATCTTCTGGCCGGCCGAGTTTAAGCTGTTCTACACCGGCTTTTAAACGTGCGACAAATTCGTCATAAATGGGGCGTTCGACGTAAACGCGCTCTGTGCCGAGACAGACTTGGCCGCAGTTGACAAAGGCGGAGCGCATGGTTCCCTCAATGGCCTTGTCGAGATCGCAGTCGGCGAAAACTAATGCGGGATTTTTGCCACCGCACTCCATGGAAATGTTGCGCAAGCCCACTGACGCGGCGCGCATGATCACTTCACCGGTACGAGTCTCACCGGTAAACGTGATGGCATTGACAAGCGGGTGAGTGGTTAAGAACTCACCTGCAGAATTGGGCCCAAAGCCGTGCACCACATTGTAAACTCCGGGGGGTACACCGCACTCGTTCATTACTTCGCCCAATAGAGTGGCAGTGGCAGGTGTCTCTTCTGACGGTTTCACCACCACCGTATTACCGCAGGCAAGGGCAGGGCCCACTTTGAAAGTCATCAGCAACAGTGGTAGATTCCAAGGGCTAATCACAGCGACGACACCCTTGGGAGTGCGGTGACCGTAGTTGAGTGCTCCAGCGCCGTCGGGGGTGTCGAGTTTGAAGCACTCTGTAGGGTGGTTAACTAGGGTTTCAGAGAACGCAGTGAAGTTGGCTGCGCCACGGGGAATATCGATATGTGATGCCATGGAACGTGGTTTGCCTGTATCAAGGCATTCAGCGGCGAGGAACTCTTCGAAACGCTCATTGATGCGTGCCGCCACTTTGTTGAGTAGCCCGGTACGCTGGGCTTGAGTCATTTTCCCCCATGGTCCTTTTAGAGCGGCTTTAGCGGCGATCACCGCAGCGTCGACATCCTCGGAAGAGGCCTCACAGACCATACCGATCAAACTGTTGTTAACCGGTGCACGGTTTTCGAACGTAGCGCCGTTACTCGATGCCACGAATTGACCATTGATAAAATGCTTGAATTCCATTTTTTACTCTTTGACTAAATTAAATTTGATCGGATATTCCACCCAGCTGTGTTTCTGGCAACAACTGGATGAAATATTTAGCAGTCGGATTTAGGTAAGCACTGTTAAGAAGCGCTCATTGAGCTCGCGATCATGATAGAAGATAGCTTTGCCAAGCTCTTCCGCGTCCCAGGTAACAGTTGGGTGATCCGGGTAGTGATAGTCACCGCCACAAAAGACCT
>JABBBF010000187.1 GCA_018607545.1 SAR92 clade bacterium
TTCGTCTGACAGCACCGCCACTTGCACATAGAAAACCCGAGATGAAGTCCGTGAAGGGGCCTTTTTCCTTATTTTTCATAGGGGTTTAGCTGAGCCATCCGACTTTCGGAGATTGGCCGTTAGCCCGAAACCGGTCTCTGAACGCCCCGCGTCTCTTTCCACCCGCCCTTCACCCAAATCGAGACGGATTCAAAAAATTACGTATTTTTCGATGCTTGTCAGAAATGGTCTGCGCTGCAGTTGAGGCAGGTTCGGCTGCTATCTAGGCGAAAAGAGACACCCGAAGGTGGCGTGGTTGTGCGAGGTCGTGAGAAATCCTTGGTAGGTTTGGCCACAACCAAGTCGGGCAACACTGATCCCGCGACAGTGGTCGACGGATCCCAAACCAGTCATTCGCTGCAGCTTGGAGTAAGGACCGAGATGTGGGACGAAGCAGACTCTGGTTCTTTCCACCTTTCAGTTCACGCATCAGCCCCCGCTTCGGCCCGCGCAAGTGGTCCTGGCTCTTCGCGAATGGGAAGGTGGATCAACGCCGCCAACAGGCCCAGCACCACTGCGGCCCACCACATCGGCGTGTAGTCTTGTGCTACGTCATAGATGCGACCTCCAAGCCAGGCACCGGCAAAACTGCCGGTTTGGTGACTGAGGAAAACAAGGCCCGCCAAGGTTGAGAGGAACTTCAACCCTTGTGTCTGCGCCACCAGCCCCATGGTCAATGGTACTGTTGAAAGCCAGAGCAGCCCCATAACGGCCGAGAATACCAGAACACTCGCCTCTGTGACCGGCACCAGAATAAACAGCGCAATCACCACGGCGCGCGCGAAGTAAATGCCGCTCAGAACCGCTTTTTTGGAAAGCTTCTGGCCCGACCAACCCGCGAAGAAAGATCCCGCAATGTTGAACAAGCCAATCAATGCCAGCGACCAAGCCCCGATAGATGCAGCAAGGCCAAGGTCCATGAGATAGGCTGGCAAATGGGTCTGGATAAAGGCCACGTGAAACCCGCAAACGAAAAAGCCGAAGAACAAGCACAAATAACTCCGGTCGGTGAAGGCAATCGACACTGCGTGTCCGAAATCACCCGCGCTGGAACCGGTCGCGGTCGGCTTTGCCGCGCGCGCGATGAAGATCAGGAAAGGCAGGATGAGTGCGAAACTGCCTCCGATCACCATCAGCGCGGTCGGCCATCCGATCGTGACAATCATAGTTGTCGCCGTGGGCGCCGCGACAAACATCCCAAGCGAAGCCGCAGCGGTCCCAAGTCCCAAGATGAAACTTCTGCGTTCTGCGCGCACGATCTTGCCCAGGGCGCCGATCACGATCGGAAACGAGGCCGCTCCGGTACCTGCACCGACCAGAATGCCGGTCAGAACAAATAATGTTTGATCGGCCGTCATCCCGCGCAGGACAAATCCGATACCTGCGCATATTGCGCCAAAGGCAAGAACCCGCGCCGTTCCAAACCTGTCTGCAATCGCCCCGGCGATGGGTTGGGCAAATCCCCAGGTGAGAAGCTGGACTGCGACGGAAAGAGAGAATACCTCGCGACCCCAGCCAAGGTCCTGAGATATGGGCGTCAGAAAAACACCAAACGTGGCGGCAAATCCAAAGCCCAGAAAGGCCACCATGCACCCAGCCAAAATGGCCGTCCGAAGGCCTGGTGTCTGCTCTTCATCTGTCTTCATTTCTGCCCCTGTCTTTGTTTGAAACGTTGTCCGATACGCATCTCTCTGAGATGCTGTCATACTGGTTCACGTCCCCTCGAACCGGGGCGTTTCCTTAGCCAGAAAAGCCGATATCCCAGCTGGTCCGTCGTTGGTGCGCATCATGTCGGCGATGGATCGTGTCTCGCGATCCAGCTGGGTTTCCAGGCCATCTGAAAATGCCGTGTCCAGAAGCCTTTTGACACCACCAAACGCCATTGTTGGCCCAGATGCTATTTGCTGTGCCATCGCACAGGCTTTGTCCATCACAGTCTCTGGGGGCACCACCCTGTTGACCAACCCCCAGGACTGAGCCTCGGCAGCCGTCAAGACGCGGTTTGTCAGCATCAGCTCCTTTGCCCGCAGCAAACCGACATGTTTCGCCAGATAGTAGGTCGACGATCCGTCCGGCGTGAGCCCGGATGACGTGTAGGCCGAAACGAACTTGGCCCTTTCTGACGCGATGACATAGTCGCCAGATAATACTATCGAGAACCCTCCTCCGCCCGCGGTTCCGTTCACGGCCATGATGACCGGTGCGTCAATCCGGGCAAGCCGGATCAACCCTGCATGCAGCAACGTTGCCATTCGGGTCAGATGCGCGGGTTTGTCAGGGGCGGCGTCCATTTCGGCAAGATCGCCGCCGCCGCAAAACATCTTCCCAATTGCGTTGACGATCACGGCGCGCACGTCTGGCGCCCCGCAACGCAAACCTACGTCAAACAACTCTTCGGCCATGCGCGCATTCAACGCGTTGGCAGGGTTGTCCTTGCGATCCAAGGTGATTATCGCGACGCCATCAGAAATTTTAAAGCGAAGTGTTTCATAGTCCATGGATTTGACCTCTGGCAGTTTTCACGGCACACGCCTTGCGGCTTGTCGTTCTATTTCAAAGGGTTGAGACAACCTGGCCTCGGCGTCGTGGGCGTCAATCGGTTCGCCACAATCCGGGCAGGTCATTTGTGGTTTGGTGATTTGACCGCAGATTTTGTGAACGATCTGGACGGGCGTATCCTGGGCACCCAGCCAACGATCGCCCCATTGTTTCAGCGCGATGATGATCGTCCACAAATCGCGACCT
>JABBBF010000125.1 GCA_018607545.1 SAR92 clade bacterium
AAAATAGCGGGAAAGTTTCCTAAAAGGCCATGTAAGTTACAAACCAGTTACAAACCTACTAATAGTGCTAGTAACCTATTGTTTTTATTAGGCTAAATATAGCCCAACTATTGAGTGGGAGTGATTCTAGTTCCCGCGCTGACAGGTACAGTCAAGCAGTAAAGAAGTCGATGAACTTGCAGTGGAAAGTCAGCGGCGAGCGGCCCTGGCAATAGAAAAGGGTTATTTTAATAACAGCTTAGTGCCGGTCTACCATCGCGACGGAACTTTGGCATTAGGTCAGGAAGACTTTAACCGCCCCAACACCACGATGGACAGTTTAGCTCAACTGCCACCCGCTTTTACTGATTTCTATAACAAGGTCTTAGGCAGCCAGGATTATGATAAAACCACCAGTTGCCGAGAACTGGTAGAGCGTAGTTGGCCTGATCTTAAAGTGAACCATATTCATCATGCGGGTAACTCTTCCGGTGTTGTAGATGGTGCCGCTGCCGTACTGATCGCCTCGGAGCAATACGCTCGTGATCACCAGCTCAAACCCCGCGCCCGTATTGTTGCCATGGCCAATGGCAGTTGTGATCCAAGACTTATGCTCAATGCACCGACCCCTGCGGCAAATAACTGTTTATCGAAAGCGGGTATGAAGGCCAGTGATATTGACTTGTGGGAAATTAATGAAGCCTTTGCGGTGGTTCCGATCAAGTTTATGCGCGAGATGAATCTCGATCCTGACATTGTCAATGTTAATGGTGGGGCAATGGCCCTAGGGCATCCGATTGGTGCCACGGGTGCGATGCTTGTCGGTACAATATTGGACGAGCTTGAGCGGAGAAATTTACAACGGGGTTTAATCACACTGTGTGCTGCAGGAGGTATGGCGCCGGCTTTGATTATTGAGAGGGTGTAAATGTAGTGATTAAGCTTGAGTTACTACAGCTAAAGTTAGTGATTATCCCTATGCACCCAATTTTCATAATTAAAACCACTCACCCGTGAAAACTCACGAACATTATCCGTTACCAAAATAGCATCCACTGCAACAGCATGACCCGCGATGAGTGTATCGTTATGACCAATGGGAGTGCCTACTGATTCAAGTCCTTTTTATCTGAATATGCAGGGTTATAGCATATGAGTGTTGGAGTATTTCGAAGATTGAGTAAATATGACTATTGAGCATAGTCATATTTATTGTTATGATCCCTAAATGTTAATTCAGGATCACAATTAGGAGGTATTATGCAGCATCTATCCAAATCCCAATTTAAACCAAAAGCACTGGAAATTATGCGGTCCGTTGAGCAGGGTGGAGAGCCGATTATCATTACCGACCATGGCAAGCCCGTACTAGAGCTTAAAGCCTATGTGTCTAGTGATATAGACCCGATTGAGCGCCTTAAGGGTAGTGTCGTCGAGTTTATGGACCCCTTTGAGCCTATCTCAGAAGATGAATGGGAGTCCGCCAATTGATCGTGCTCGATACCCATATTCTGCTCTGGTGGATGTCTGGTGATAGTAAGCTTTCCACAAAAGCCAAAAGGGCGATTACCAAACATCAAGATATAGATCGCAGCATATTAGTTTCATCAATCTCCGCGTGGGAAATTGGCATGCTGGTTCACCGAGGTCGCCTAACGTTGAATATGGATGTTGATTCGTGGTTAGCGGAGGTCGATAAGATTCCTGCCGTTGAGTTCGTGCCGGTTGATAACTCGGTGGGTGTTAAATCGACTTGTCTTCCCGGTGAGTTTCACAAAGACCCCGCAGACAGAATGATTGTTGCATTGGCCAGACACACCTCTTACCCACTGGTTACAGCGGATGAGAAAATATTAGCTTATAAACATGTAAAGACATTGTGGTAAAAGAGTAGTGAGATTTAAGTGACCCTACGGTGATTTACCCTGCTTTACAGTGACAATTGCAATAGGACGTCGCTGATATAATTATTTAAAAATAAATAGGTTAAGGTTCAATCTCGATTCTACGAACCGAGCGGTCGAAGGTTCGACAAACGCATAGCGTTTGGACCGCCCTCAGGCGCCCCAAAGGGGGGATAAAAGCCCTTTGGCTTTTATTAGTCAATCCTTCCGAGTGCGCCATATTAAAAACCCTGGTTCTTTGAACCGGGGTTTTTAATATGGCGCCCTCATTTTTCTACATCCCGGAGCTTCTCGTACACAGATGCAAGATAAGCGTGCGGTTCAATTCCGTTCGCCTTAGCGCATTCCACGAGCGTGTATAGGTTTGCACTGGCTTTGGCGCCAGCTTGTGTATCTGCGAACAAAAAGTTTTTTCTTCCAATCACAAATGGCCGGATACAGTTTTCTGCCCGATTGTTGTCCAGAGGGTAGTCAATACACAAGCTATGAATGGCAAGAGTTTCTGAAAGAGCATGGCCTCGAAGGCAGCATGAGTCGTCGTGGAAACTGCCACGACAATGCAGTGGCTGAGAGCTTCTTTCAACTGCTAAAGCGGGAGCGTATCAAAAAGCGGATCTACTTAACGCGCGAAATAGCGAAGCAAGATATTTTCAATTACATAGAAATGTTCTATAACTCTGTTCGCAGGCACACTGCGAACAATTTATTGTCGCCGAGAGAGTTCGAGCGACGGTTTGAAAGTGAGACTGGGAAGTGTCTACTGAACTAGTGGCGATTCACACCTTTGTCACCGCACTAGCTGGGCTTCTATTTGGCTGCGACACCGGGGTAATT
>JABBBF010000098.1 GCA_018607545.1 SAR92 clade bacterium
CATTGCTATCCTTGAGTGCCTTAGTCCAGCTTAGGCGCGCATTAACAATGGTTCTTTCGTCATTTTGCACCTGATCGTAAGCCACTGGGGTATCCGGTAACTGATTTGAGTCAATATCATAAACCGCCGTTGAGGCAGGAATCGGCACTGTCTTACCTTGATAGGCTGCAGTGACAGTCAGGGCCAGTTCACTTGAACCGCTCTGCATAATATTCCAATCCAAACCCAGATTAAACGAATCGTCCGGGACCATAGCGCGTTTAGCAATATCGTTCATGTCCAGAACAGCTGCACCATCATTTGGCGAACCGTAGACCGATGGGAATTCGTCGAAATCACCATTGATGTGAGTCCAAGCCATAGACAGTAGCAGATTATCCGTCGCTGCTACGCGCAGTGACATTTCAACACCATCCCGTGAAGCAGAGCCAGCGTTAGCGATAGCACTGGTTACTTTAGAACCTTCAGTGAGTACCGTTGACACTTGCAAGTCAGTGTAATCATAGGAATAGATCGCGGCGTTTAACTGTGCTCGACCATCCCACAAAGTCGACTTGTAGCCTAACTCCATATTCTTGATTTTTTCTTCGTTGAACGCATCGGCTGTGTCATTGACGGCGTCATAGTAGTCGCCGTTGAAACCACCACTGCGGTAACCTGTAGAGTAGGTTGCGTAGACATTGGCATCATCAGAGAGGTCGTATTGCACGGTTAAACGGCCCGACAGATTATCGAAATCTTGTGAGAACGTGCGGCCATAAATACCCGCACGCTCAGGTAAAGATCCAGCTTCTTCGTTGGTTACGTAGTTGTTATTCGGATTGTAACTTGAATTATCAACGGTCGGATTTAACAGTACTGCATAAAACTGGTTGATAAAATTGGAGTTATATCCGCGCCACAGGTAATTGATATCTTTGGTTTCTTCGGTATAACGCAAGCCGGCAGTGATAGCCACTTTGCTATCTTCACTGGCACGGTAAGTAAACTGACCGTAGACCGATGTCGCCTCAGAAGCTACATCGTGAGACGAGGTATCTGAGGTAGCCAATGGGAACGAAGCAATCCGGTGATTGCGGAATGATGATTCATCATCGTAGTAATAGAGGCCAACCGCATAGTCCAAAGTATCAGTGCTACCTACCATTTGCAGTTCTTGAGAGAACTGTTTGTGATTAGTTACAGAGTAGTTATTGAACACTGGAGCTGAACCGCGCTCCTCAATTCCATCAATCAATCTCAAGGCGAGACCGAACTCGGTGGCGGCGTCCATGCTGTAGATACCAATATCATCTGGCACAACTTGGTTAAACAGCAGACCACCAATGGTCAAGAGTGGCAGGTCGGTAACTATATTGGCATTGTTGATACCATCCAAATCCGCACTATTCATATTGTTCGCTTTGCGTGTTCCAGTGATAGATTTGAATTCGACATCACCAAAGGCACCCATATCGTCAACGCTGTACGAGATCGTTAATCCATGGGAGTCAACGTCGTTGGTCGAGCGTGAGCTCATATCAGAAGAGCCCATACCTGGCTTTGAGTTAACCGAAGCCAGTTCGTTATCTGTCCAGGCAATAAAGTCATCAGCCCAGCCTAAAAAGGTTTGCACCTGGGGTAAATCGGGCACATAGCCAAGGCCTACATACTGGGCCACAGCACCGGACAAGCCTGCCACGGTTTGTGCGCGCTCAGCACTGTCCACGGCTACTGCCGATGGAAAACCAGCTGCGCCAGAAACACCGGGAGCACGGGGATTGAAACCCACCACATCCATCATCTGCGAGTGTTCATCGAGTTCGTCATGAGAGTAGCTGTAATCTACGCTGAGGTTCTCAGAAGGCGTGAAACGCAATGACAGACGGTGACCTGAGCGGTCGAGATTTTCAAAACCATCGAAGTCTGTGTTGCTGTTGTCATAGAGATCATCACGCTTGCGTGTGTAACCGGAAACAGCCATTCCAAGGTTATCGGTGAGGGGCACATCGAAACGCATATTAGCAGCTTCATAGCCGTAATCACCGGCAGACAGCTTCACTTTAGCGCCCAATTCTTCGCCAGGTTTCTTAGTGATAAAGTTAATCGCACCACCAATAGAGTTGCGCCCGTAGAGAGTACCCTGGGGGCCTTTCAATACCTCAATGCGCTCTAGGTCCATGGCGTCAACGCCATTGCCAGTTGCTTTACCCAGATAGACTCCGTCTATATAGATAGCGTTAGCCGGGTCAGAGGAGACACTGTTGGGGTTGCCCGCACCAACGCCACGCAGATAGAAACTGACGTTGCCTCGCGATGAAGGTGCCTCGTAACCCTGGACGCCAGGAATGGCATCAAACAGGCTTTTAATATCGATAATGCCTTGATTTTCGATAGCAGCTTCGGTGAGTGCTTCGATTGCAATCGGTGTGTCCTGAAGATTTTGCTCGCGCTTTTCTGCGGTTACAACAATCTCTTCGAGCATGCCAGCTGCAAGAGTTGAATTTGCCGCCACTATGGCTAACGCAATAGCCGTTCTATAGATCGCGGTTTGCATACCTTTTTTCATAATTACCCCCTAGGTTTTCATGGACTGTCTAATTGACATCATTTGTTCACGGTTGAACTTGTGTAGTTATTGTTATTTTGTATTTTTTCAAAATCATTTAAATGAAACG
This sequence comes from SAR92 clade bacterium, assembly GCA_018607545.1. The sequence continues at coordinate 2,658 of JABBBF010000098.1, forward strand.
ATAAATCTCCAAAGTAGTCTGGAGCAATTGTGCGCTCGCTAAAGCGCCACATTTCA
>JABBBF010000039.1 GCA_018607545.1 SAR92 clade bacterium
AGATCAAGGCGGTGCCTGCATCCGCGTGCCTTGTTACCCATAAAAGTTAAACCCCCACTTAAGCAACAATCTCACCCCCTCCTAGCTGATAAAAAACCCACACCCTCCAAATTCCTGACCTATATTAAAACCATCAAAGCACTAATCTCTAATAATTAGCGCCTAAGTATTGGTGGAGGGATTCCCCAGTTTTCAAAAAAACGAAGTCAGAGGGAATGACAGTCGACTATGGACAACGGCCAGAAAAACGATAAAACCCCCAAGGCCTCGGCAGTCTCAACTGCCTTCCTCAAGCACGAGTCATTCCTGAAAAAATTCCTCTCACGCTTTCTACACCGCCCACAAGACGTCGACGACGCCGCCCAAGAAGCCTTCCTCAAAGCTTTCGCCGCAGAACAAAAACAAGAAGTTCGCTCACCCAAATCCTTTCTATTTCAGATCGCCAAAAATGTCGCCCTGCAAGAACTGACCAAAAAATCAAAAATGATAACTGACTACATAGAGGATTTAAGCGAGTCAGCAATCTCATATGAAGGCCGAGCGCTAGAAGACGTGTTTGCCGCCGAGCAAAGGTTTGCACTATTTTGCCAAGCAGCAGCCACCTTGCCGCCCCAATGCAGGCGTGCTTTTTTAATGCGTAAAGTCTATGGAATGTCGCAAAAAGAGATATCCCACGAGCTTGGCATATCCATAAGCACCGTGGAAAAGCACCATACCACTGGGCTCAAACGTTGCAGTGAAATGATGCGTAAACTAGGCGACACAGAGATTAAGCAAGCCAAACCGGAAGAACTAAATAAATCTCGAGATGTGAGATGACGGGAATCGAGATGAAAGGAACTGAAATGGAAAACATAATTGATTTTCCCAACCGTGACAGCATAGAAACCGAAGCCTGCGCCTGGATAACTCAGCTAGACGGCGACCGCACGCCCTCAGAAGAAGACATTGCCGCCCTGCGTGAATGGATTAACCGCAGCCCACTGCATCGTCAAGAACTACAGCGCCTAGCAGATATCTGGGGCGACCTAAATATGCTCACCGAGCTAGCGCCCGCCCTAGACAATATCGCCACACCCCGAGAGTCGAACTTTCTCAGCAGACTACTTACTCCAACACTCAGCCCAATATTCGGCCCATTACTAGCCCCAAGACTACCCCTCGCCACAGCCTTTGCTACAGCCCTGGTACTAGTAGCAAGCATGGTGGTCTGGAACAACTTTCAGCGCAGCGAAACCAGCCATCAAATATTCACCACCGAAATAGGCGAGCAGCGCCTAGAACCACTGCCAGACGGCTCCAGCGTACAGCTCAACACCGCCAGCCAAGTCGAAATCGACTTCAGTAGCGGTAAGCGCAAAGTTAGGCTATTACAGGGCGAAGCCCACTTTCAAGTCGCCCATGACAAGAGCAGACCTTTTGAAGTATTCGCAGGCAACGGCATGGTCAGAGCCGTGGGCACCGCATTCTCGGTCTATCTAAAAGACAAAGAAGAAGTGGAAGTGACAGTCACAGAAGGGCGCGTAGAAGTTGCCTCAAGAGTGGACAATCAAAGCGTAGTAACCGACAGCACCGAACCCAGTGATAACCCTGATATTAAAGCCGAAGTAACAACTGAACCCGAACAATTAACCAAACTTAGCGCAGGTCAGAACATCAGTTTCAACGATCATGTTCAACCCATCCAAATCCTCAAGGCAGACGAAGTCGCGAGAAAACTCTCATGGCGCGATGGCATGTTGGTATTTTCCGGAGAAAGCCTCGAGCAAGTCGTAGAACAAGTCAGTCGCTATACCAGCCAAGCGATAGTCATAACCGACCCCGATATTCGTGACGTCCGCATTGGCGGTTACTTTAAAGCCGGTGACACCAACGCCATGTTCGAAGCCCTAGAAACCAGCTTTGGCATCAAGGTAAGCCGCATAGACAGCAAACTCATTCATCTGTCGCAGGCCCTATAGGCGCTAAGCACCGCCGGCAATCTAACTGCTAGCCTAACCGGCAATCTAACCGGCAATCTAACCGCGACCCCTAACCGCCACTCCTAACCCTATGCAGGCTGAAAACAGCACGTGCAACAACCGTTGATTTATAGCCTATATTTAAACAATAACTGGCCACGACAAAGCAAATCATGCAACCAGCAAACCCCCGCAATAAAAACCCCACAAACCTTAAAGCGCCTAAAAGTATTGTCACTCAAAAAATACTTGGGGGGTTTTCAATTCCCATTGATCCAATAGGCTGTAAGGCCGTTTCGGAAAACCGTACATGATGTTTCGAGCGGATCAAACAACAGGGAAGAACAAAACCCGTGCGACCAACAAAAGGTTTTTGTTGGCGGTAGCGATGGTGATTTGCCTGTCTTGCACTGTTCAAGCGAATACCGATATGACAGAACTACATCATATTACTATCGCTAAAAGCAGCTTAGAAAAGACACTCAAAACCCTCGCAAAACAAACCGGCGTACAACTTCTCTTTCCCTTTGATCTGGTTACTACACTCGAATCTGAACCGCTTAGCGGAGATTACACGGTGATGGATGCTCTTGATATCGTACTAAAAGATACAGGGCTTTCCGGCAGCCTTACCAGCAGTGGAGTCATCACGATTTCACCTAATGGACTAAATGGTAAGGGGAAGAGTATGAGTATAAATACAAAGAAAAGTTTGTTGGCAAGTATGGTTGCCTTGATGGTTGGC
>JABBBF010000224.1 GCA_018607545.1 SAR92 clade bacterium
GCGATGAAAGATATTGCCGTCGCCCGCTACGAAGCTTTTGGTACTGCAGGTAATGCAGCGAAGATAAAGCCAATCAGCTTGGATGCAATGACTGAGCGTTATGACCGCGGAGAGTTGGATCCAAAAATTAACTGGCTTGAGGAGCTGGTAAGTGAACAGGCATGAAAAAATAAACTATGTTGAATTTCCTGCAAAAGACTTAGAAAAAACAAAGACATTTTTTAGTCATATCTTCGACTGGACTTTTGAAGACTATGGTTCCGAGTACATGGCGTTTTCTAATGCCGGACTAGAAGGCGGATTTTTTAAATCTGATCAGTGCGCTTCCACTGAACATGGAAGCGCGCTGATTGTTTTCTATAGTTCGCAATTAGAAAAGACCCAGAAAAAAATTGAACGGGCGGGAGGAGAAATTATAAAACCGATTTTTTCATTTCCCGGCGGTCGACGCTTTCATTTTAGTGATCCGAGCAATAATGAGTATGCGGTCTGGTCTGATAAAAGCTAAAAGTATTTTTTAAATTACGGAAGATTTACATTTTAAAAGGGAGAAAAAATGAAAACGGTAGATGCAATCGGAAGCTGCCTCTGCGGAGCGGTTGAATATAAAATAACCGGCAATATGGGTATTTTTCAATACTGTCACTGTTCGCGCTGCCGCAAGGTTACCGGCAGTGCCCATGCCTCAAATCTATTCGTTACCCCGGAACAATTTAACTGGCTAAAAGGTCAGTCATCAGTAGTTAATTTTCTACCGCAAGAGACCAAATATTTTGCCACTGCTTTTTGTCAAAAATGTGGTTCATCACTGCCCTGGCGATCAAAGGGCAGTGAGGTAGTTATTGTTCCGGCCGGCACGCTAGATACCAGTCCTGGGATCGAGCCGATTCAGAATATATTCTGCAGTTCAAAAGCAGAGTGGTATAAGGCTCCAGGCGAATTGCCTGAATATGCTGAGCTTCCGGTTAAGGCTTAAAGTGAAAAGATATTATCAGCAATTGGCTCACTACAATCAGTGGATAAATAAGAGAGTTTACTCTTCTGCCGGTAAATTAAATCAACAGGCGCTAAGCGAAAATCGCGGCGCTTATTTTGGGTCGATTATTGGAACTCTAAATCATATTCTTGTCGGCGATATTTTCTGGTTTAAACGTTTTGCTAATCACCCCGCTAATTATCAATCACTTGAATATTTTCGTTCAGTTAAAAAGCCTGCTTCACTTGATGAGATATTGCATGATGAGTTATCCGAGCTATCGGAGGCAAGGGAGCATACGGATTCCGCAATAATGCAATTTATATCAGAGCTTACTGATGAGGTGATTGTCAGCACGCTGATGTATACAAATTCCAATGGCCAGAAATTTAATAAAAATATGGGTGACTTATTACTGCATGTTTTTAATCATCAAACTCATCATCGCGGCCAGGTTTCAACGCTGCTTTATCAGGCTGGAATAGATATTGGCGTGACAGATATGGTGGTGGGGATTTCCGGCAAGTAAAAATATATTTTATACGATCACTAACTGCAAAGGATTTGCATAATGTTAGATTCTTTATCTCTTCGCTTATTGTTTAAATTTAAATTTATTTCAGCATTTATTCTTGTATCACTCTATTCAGTATCTATTTTAGCTAGCTCTTACTACAACCCTTGGTACATGGATTGGGAGCCAGATATTTCGCCGGATAGTTGTGGATTAGCTGTATCTTATACAGATAAAACTGCTGTACTTAACCCTAAAATAAGCGTGGATGAATATGTTACTTTTGATAGCTTTAGGCTTAGATTTTCCATCCCTATTAGGGAACAAGAGATTGCCGGAAAAACATTTATAAAAGGCGCACTCTATCTGTATTTAATTTCCCATTCTGGGGAGAAACTAAGTAATAAGCAGCACCGAATAATTGCAGTTAGTAGCAGGGGGCATAAATTCAAAACCTATGCCATTGATCACAGTCCGAGTACTCGTTTATTTTATTTGGAGACCGCAGCAGCCAGATCTATCTTTAATGCACTTAGGCACACTGAAAAAACAGAATTGATCCTAACTCTCGACGATAAAAGTTCTCGGATATTAACGATTAAAAATCAAAATTCAGACCGATTTAGTATATTGGCGGATATGCTAAAGGCATGTTATATCTCACGGATATCAAGGCCATCACAACCTAATTAGTGGGATTTCTAAAATACGTTTAAACTTTTTTATATCTCATCGACCATTATTTTTAAAGGAGTAGAGTTAGATGAATCTGGATAAGCTAATCGATTTATTATTACAAAAAGGTTTTACCGCGGTGACTGGTGCGGTGGGTTTAAAGCTTATTCTGATTGATGGGATGATGGCTGGAGACGACAGGTTAGAAATTTTAATTATTGGTGCACTGCTTCTTTCAGTGGCTACTGCCGTCTCTTATCTGTCCTGGAAAACCCGCGTCACCATTAAGCACCAGAAAAGTATTGCGGCGGATAAAGGGATTGCTGACGAACTCGCTGAAAACCCTTAACGGCTAACCGCAGATCGGAGATAGCGATCATCTTCGCCGTCTCTGGCTTTTTGCAATTAGTTGCCCCATGATCCAGCCAGCTCTTTTATCTAATGCGACTTTTCATACGTATAACCCACGATAAACTACTATTGGCTAAGCCCTATGTATATTCCGGTAAAACCGCTTAATAAATACCCATTCTGGCTGCG
>JABBBF010000078.1 GCA_018607545.1 SAR92 clade bacterium
CTCTGCCACTGTTGCAGTTGATGCTTCTGGTGTTGAACCTGCCATGAGACCCCCTAATTGGATAAATAGTTTGAGTTATTGTTTTAAAAAATTTGCTTGGAAAGGAGGTTAAGTCGCAACAAAGCTAGGCACAACAACTATTCGTTGAATGGGGTCTCTTTTAGGCTTGAATGCCGGTTTATTTACCTATTGCGACCCTGAACTAGGCGAACAGGCAAAATCAATTCGGATTAGTTGAGGGAATCGAGAAAACGAGTCCAGTCTGCAGGGGTGTCTATATCCATGGCCGCTTGCGGGAGATCGATTTCCACAAGATTGATATCCCCGCGCTGTAAAAGTGCTTTGGCACCGCTATCCCCCGATAACAGCTTAAGGTCGGCGTATAGACTGTGAGGAAAGAGTGCTGGCACGCCGCGTCGGCTAGCGTAATAGGCAGAAACTGTATTGCTACCATCAAAAGCCTTCAGCAGCAGCTTTAAGTCCTCAGTGGCGAGGGCAATTTGGTCAGCCAAGAGGATTAACAGACCATCAGACTGAGGGTCAATATGCTCAACACCGACGGCAATAGATGCACCCAGACCCTGTTGCCAATGATTGTTGCGAATAATCTTAGCGCCTGAAATCTGTGGTTCAATCTGTTGATGGTTAGCGCCCAGTACAACCGAAACCCGATCGAGGCAAAGCGTATTGGCCTTATCTATACAGTGCTGTAGCAGCGGCTTGCCGTGGTGACTGATCAACTGTTTGGCAGAACCAAAGCGACTGGCGGCCCCTGCGGCAAGAATCAGTACTTCTATATGTTGCCTCATTATGAGGTTTCAGAAACTGCTGCGAGTACGCCATTCAAAGACTGAGCTGTAGCTCCATGCAATACCGCGTGGCACTCGGCCAGAATGGATAGGGCTATGCCCTCAGGTAATTCCGCGCCAAGATTCAATCCCGCGGGCCCGGCAAGGGGAATAGACAGCTCTTTCTCATCCAGCTGCGCCAGAGCCAAGACCTGTTGCTTGCGAGAAGCGGGGCCGAGCAGTGCCAGATAGCCTATGGCGCTCCCCTGCAACGCTTTGATTGCATCCGCGTCCATCTGCAGGTTGTGGGACATGAGCACTGCGGCATTCCAATGGATTGCAGACCCATGTTCCATCAGCTCATTCAGCGGCTGGTGAAGAATCTGATCCGCTGACATAAAGTACTCACGGCGGCCATTGGCCGGTCGCGAATCCCAGAGGGTCACAGTCCAGCCTAAGGTCTTGGCCATCTGCACCACTGGCTGAGCGTCGACACCAGCGCCAATCACCAACAGATGGGGCGGTGGACTCAGGTGGGTTAACAGCCAAGTCTGATTATTTTTTTCGATTAATTCTGGAGAAGATCGTTGAGTAGAACGGTCCGTAGAAAGCTGAGATATTTCCCAGCGATTTTCGACCGCCCCGTCAGTGGCAATAAGCTGAGAGTAGAGACCCATGCCACCCTGACTGAGCTGCTCCTGAACCTCGGCTAAATGCAGATAGTGAAGCTCGGCCAAAATAGGCTGCAAGACAATATGTACTGTACCGCCGCAACCAATACCCAACTGAAAGGCAATATCGTCTTCATCGCCTCCATCATAACTAACCGTCAGTGTCTGCTTGCTCTGCATCACACGCGACGCCTGGCGCTGAATATCAGCCTCCAGACAACCGCCGCTAAGCAGGCCAAACTGCTGCCCGAGATCGTTGAACAGCATCATGGCACCGGCTCTGCGATAACAGGGTCCAACGGTTTTATACACCGTCGCCAACACCCAGAGATGCTCGTCGCGACGAGGGTACCAATGTTTTAACAGCTCGGTGAGATGGTTATTCATGGCATTAAGACTAGCAGCAGCCCAAGCAACTAGCTAAGCCTCAAGGGAAGATCACGTAGACGCTGCCCACTGGCCTTAAATACCGCATTGGCCACTGCTGGCGCCAAGGGCGGCAAGCCCGGCTCGCCGACGCCCTCCGGATGTTCCTGACTCTCCACTATATGCACCTCAACCTCCGGGGCATCGGCCATGCGTAACATCGGGTAGTTATGGAAATTGCTCTGCTGAATCACACCATCGACCAATGTTATCTCGCCATGGAGCGCCGCCGTGAGGCCATAGATAATGCCTCCCTCCACCTGATCTCGAACAATTCCCGGATTGACCACCATGCCGCAATGAATCGCCGCGGTGACTTTGTGGACAATAATTTGTGTCTCTTTAATCGAGATCTCAGCGATCTGCGCCACTGCCGAACCAAAGGAGCTGTGAGTGGCCAGGCCATGATAATGCCCTTCCGGCAATGTTTTTCCCCAACCCGCCTTAGCCGCAACCAGCTGGGTAGCTTCGGTGAGGCGCGGATTGTTTTTCATGTTGGCGAGGCGAAAATCGAGTTCATCGATACCGGCGCTCTGGGCCAGTTCATCAATAAAAGATTCTTTAAAAAAGGCATTAGATGAGTGCCCTACCGAACGCCAAAAACCGGTGCGTAACCCCGGATCCTGAGTCACATGGCGCACCGCTTTGTTCGGAGTATCATAGTCAGAATAAATACCATCTCCAGCACTGGGGTCGGCAATGAAGCGATTAAATATAGGCCGGCCAAGCTTGCTCAACCAGTCGACAAAGCCTTTGTTGAGATAGTCGGGAGCCAGCGCATCGACCCACTCATCGAGCATATAACCCATAA
>JABBBF010000064.1 GCA_018607545.1 SAR92 clade bacterium
ACTACCAGATTCTCTATACCGGTGCTCAGGGGCGTATTGCCCACGAATGTATTCTTGATGTCCGCGATATTAAAGATGATATTGGTATTAGCGTTGATGATATTGCCAAGCGTCTGATCGACTTTGGTTTCCACGCGCCAACCATGTCTTTCCCGGTTGCTGGAACACTGATGATTGAACCTACTGAGAGTGAGTCAAAAGCCGAGTTGGATCGTTTCTGTGATGCGATGATTGCGATTAAGAATGAGATCGATCAGGTTGCCGGCGGACAGTTTGAGCTGGGTGATAATCCTCTGGTCGGAGCACCGCATACGGCGGCTGTTGTCTCGGCGGATAGCTGGACAAGAAACTACAGCCGCAGTCAGGCTGCTTATCCGCTGGCATCATTGCGTGAAAATAAGTACTGGCCGCCGGTGGGTCGTCTTGATCATGTGTTTGGTGATCGGAATCTGGTCTGCTCCTGTCCATCTATCTCGGACTATGAAACGGATAGCTAATATTGAATTAGAGAGATTCCGGTGTGGTTTTCAAATGCAGACGCAGACGAATACGGCGAGCGAATTGATCGACACTAATATTTAGCAGGGCACTGGCAAGAATTAAGATCAAGGCGCGGTCAAAGCGAAACTCTTCAAAGGCCGAGTCGATATAAAAGCCCAGAGTCGATATTCCCAGAATTCCAAGGATGGCTGTCTCGCGCAAAATTACTTCCCAGCGATAAAATAGAAAGGCTAAAAACTGCCGGTAGATACGTGGCAGTACTTCATAGAAATAGCGATTTAAACCGCCACTGGCATCGCTCCTTAAAACCAGCTCTTCACTGTGGCGACCTACCAAATGAGCGATGATCGCGGCGTTGTGAATACCCAGTGCCAATATTGCTGGCAGCATTGAGGGGCCGAGTATCAGCAGGCCTAAAAAGGCCAGCAGATATTCCGGCAGCGTGCGCAGCAAAATTAACAGACCATCTCCGGTCGTGCGGCCCCAGCGGCGAAAAAACAGCGGTGAATTTAGCGGGAACAGCAAGAGTGCCAGCAGTCCGGTAAACACCAGGCTTATTTGGCCTAAAACCATGGTATTGATAAGCCCTGGCCATATCTGTTGCTGCCATAACAGGCCGAACCAATTGGCAAACTCCGATAGGGTACTTGCAGTGAAAAGCGCTTCACCGCGCAGTGGTGCTGGGACTATATCCTCAGTGATAAAGCGTGCCACCAGATCCCAGGAAACCTGCGCTTGGGGTGGTAGGTAATAAAATACTGCCAGCAGATAAATGGGTAGCAGGCGTTTTTGCAACCAAAAGCGCAGGGTGCCAATCAGCAGTAATAGGGCGTAAAAATAAGCCGCCGCTTCACTGTAATGACCTTCCCCCAATGCAGTCTCCAGATGAAAACCCAGTGTTGGAAGGCCGACAAAACCAAGGATGGCACTGGAGCGAATCGCGCATTCAAATCTGTAACTGGTATAGGTGGCCATGGGTCGCCAGGCCAGAGGCAGCACTGTATAGAAAAAATGGGTCAGGGGCTGTTTGGCGGCGGGGCTGTTGCGAGCCGGTGCCAGATCCACTTCTTCAAATAACTCGCCGTAGATTTTAGCCAGTGTGCCGGCATAGGGGATGGCAATGGCCAGCAGTCCGGTCAGTGATGAGAGCCCGGTAATTTGAATAAACAGCAGTGCCCAGAACAGCTCATGGATTGAGCGGATAAAGGCACAGAAGCCGCGCACAATATTAGAGCCATAGCCCAATGCAAGAATAAACCCGGCAATGGCTGCCACTGCAACACCCTGCAGGGCAAAGGAAAAGGTATTGGCAAGACTGGTCAGCAGTGTCGACCATGACCAGACCGAGGGGCTCAGGGCGCCGACTGCCATTAGACCCAATTCATGCCAGGGGTCCGCAGTGGAAATATCCAGATCAGCGCAGAGCAGACACAGCAGGGCAATGGCGGCAAACCAAAAGCTGGTTTTGCGCAGTGCTTTAGCGGAGGTGTCTAGGCTGTTTGCGTCTGAATTAAACAGCATCGTAAAGGCTGGCGAGATCGCTGGCAGTGAGTTGGTCGCTAGCTGCGTCCAGGGCAATTACGCCATCTTTAAGACCGATAATCCGTGTGCAGAACTGCAGTGCCTGTTCTATATCGTGGAGTGCCAATACAACTGTTTGGTGCTGTTGGCAGATTAACCGAAGCAGTCTTTCAGCCTGGTACTCATCGACATTGGCGACTGGCTCATCGCCAATAAAAATTGAACGCTGCTGGATTAGGGCGCGACCAATACTGGTGCGCTGTTGTTGACCACCGGAGAGCTTATCCACGGAGCTGAAGAGTTGCTGTTCAAGGTCAATACTGCGGGCTATTTTACTAACTTCAAGGCGCGCGGCGGGCAGCGGTTTAATCAGATTGCCAAGGTTATAAATAAACGAGTGGCGATCCAGCGCACCCATATAAATATTGTGAAAGGCGCTGAGCATAGGCACCAGCCCCGGCTGCTGTGGGCACCAGGCGACTTGATCGGGTAGCTGTTCGCGAAGTGCTTTAAGCAGCGTTGATTTGCCCGCGCCACTGCCACCCACCAGAGCGACTCGCTCGCCGGGATAGATAGATAAAGACAGATTGTCGAGTACCGTTTTTTCCTGGTACTCGAGTCGTCTGTCTTTAAGTTCAAACAGTGGCTGGTCGGTGAGCGCGGCCAAAGCTG
>JABBBF010000114.1 GCA_018607545.1 SAR92 clade bacterium
ATCAGTGGCCGTTTGGCTGTCGATATCGCCTTGGCCGTTGCCATGACAGTGCTTTTGACTTTTGGTGTACTCACGCCTGATGAAGCTCTCCAGGGCTTCTCTAATCCCGCACTGTTTATTATCGCCTGCTTTTATATTGTCTCATCGGCACTCAAGGAGAGCGGGGCATTACACTGGTGGATTATGCGCTGGCTGGGGGCAAATCGCTCAGTCAAAGGTGCTATGCCGCTGATTATGGGGCCAGTCGCAGCAAGTAGTTCTGTTATCAGCAACACCCCGGTTGTGGCTATCTTTATTCCGCTGATTCAGGATTGGGCGCGACGTCAAAATATCTCTATATCCAAGCTTTTAATACCGCTCAGCTATGCATCAATTTTGGGGGGTACCTGCACCCTGATTGGCACCAGCACCAATATAATAATAGTGGGAATGCTGCAGGGGTCTGCAGAGGTTGAAGAACTGAGTCTGTTTAGTCCCGCCGCAGTGGGAATACCCCTGGTGCTTATGGGTATCCTCTACTTTGTGTCAATTGGCCACCGGCTATTACCCGAGCGCAAGGGGCTTGGGGAAAAAATTGTCGATACCCGTCAGTACGCCGTATCCATGCGTGTGGAAGAGGGTGGTGTGCTGTCCGGTATGTCGATTGCTGATGCCGGTTTGCGACATCTACAGTACAGCTTCTTATCTGAAATCCAATCTAAAGGCCATGTAATCCCAGCGGTAGGCCCAGAGGAAATCCTCGGCGACAATGATATTTTAGTCTTTGTAGGCCAGCCGGAAGCCGTCAGTGAACTGCGCCAGTTTCGCGGTCTGGCACCGGCCGAAAACGAAGTATTAGAGCTGGATGTTCCCTACAGCAGTCGCGCGCTGATCGAGGCAGTCGTTTCACCCGTCTCCAATATGATTGGCAAAACGGTAAAGGCGACAACCTTTCGAACCATGTTTGGTGGCGTAATTCTCTCTATCTCGCGCAATGGTAAGCGAATCAATGAGAAGGTTGGCAATATTGTTATCAAGCCTGGTGACACATTGCTGTTGGAAGCTGCTCGGGGCTTTGTGCGCCGCCACCGTTACAGCCGCGATTTTATTCTATTGAGCCGAATTGACGATGCCACCATTCCCGATGTGTCAAAGGCCCCAGTGGCACTCGGGTTGTTGGGGGTCTTTATTATTGTCGTACTGCTGGGGCTTATGACGTTGCTCTCTGCATCGCTACTGCTGGTGGCAGCACTGGCTGTAACCCGTTGTATTTCCGTGGAATTTGCCCAGCGCAGTATTGATATGCGGGTTATTCTGGCGATTGGCGCATCCCTGTCTCTGGGCTTTGCGCTGCAAAAAACCGGGTTAGCTGATATGGCAGCCCAGGGAATAATGTCCCTGGCTGATGGCAACCCCTATCTAAATCTACTACTTTTATACCTGGTAACGGTTGCCGCGACCGAACTAATCACTAATAATGCCGCGGCAGTTTTAATGTTCCCCATCGCCCAGGCACTGAGCACTGAGTTGGATGTCAGTCTCTTGCCCTTTGTGATGACAATAATGTTTGCTGCTTCGGCAAGCTTTTTGACGCCCTTTGGTTACCAGACCAACTTAATGGTTCAGGGTCCCGGTGGATACCAGTTTTTTGACTACTGCCGGGTGGGGGTCTTATTGAGCTTGCTGGTGGGGACAGTGGTGATTTTTTTAGTGCCGGTAATCTGGCCTTTCTAGCGAATTTAACAATCTCGACTATACTAATTAGAATAATCTTGAAAGGTTTTTTCAAGTTACCTGGTCTTGTATAGCAGAGTAATTTATCTGGTTAACAGTATGGTTAGCCAATCTAAAAGAGAGTCTCGCAGGAGACCATTTAAGAGAGAGATTAATGACTGAATTAACCTGTTTTAAGGCCTACGATATTCGCGGTCAGTTGGGCGCAGAGCTCAACGAAGAAATTGCCTATCGAATTGGTCGTGCTTACGCTGAATTTCTAAAACCGAAAAGTATTGTTCTGGGTGGCGATGTTCGCCTTACCAGTGAAGCGCTTAAGGCAGCCCTCAGTGAAGGTATACGCGATTCAGGTTCAGACGTTATTGATATAGGTATGGTCGGTACAGAGGAAGTTTACTTTGCAACCTCACATCTCAACGCCGATGGTGGTGTAGAAGTTACTGCCAGTCACAATCCGATTGACCACAATGGTATGAAGCCGGTTCGTGAAGGTTCACGGCCTATCAGCGCCGATACCGGCCTGCTGGATATCAAGCGGCTTGCTGAGGAAAACCAATTTGCCCCAGTGGATCAAGAGAACCGAGGCAATTACAAACAGGTCTCTGTCCTTGAGCCCTACCTCGATCACCTGCTTGGCTATATCGACGCAGCTAAAATCAAACCGCTCAAATTGGTCATGAACGCAGGTAATGGTGCCGCCGGCCATGTGGTCGATGCCATCGAACAGCGCTTTGCTGATCTCAACCTACCCGTTGAGATTATTAAGATTAACAACCAGCCGGATGGCACATTCCCCAACGGCATCCCCAATCCAATCCTCCACGAAAACCGTGCACCGACCATTGATGCAGTGCTCGAACAGGGCGCAGATATGGGTATAGCCTGGGACGGTGATTTTGACCGCTGTTTCCTGGTTGATGAAAAAGGTAATTTTATTGAAGGCTACTATATTGT
>JABBBF010000157.1 GCA_018607545.1 SAR92 clade bacterium
ATTAGAAGAACAGACTCAACCCTCAGCTAAAAATAATGCTAAAAATTCATTATCCAATGGTGCTGAACACTTGCGACATAAAACGGCCCTTACCACCCAGAGCGAAACTGGATCTATTTCTAAGCTCAGTGATTCCTTGAGCGGGGAACAGCGTATGCTGCCCCTGCATCTAAATCTTACACACGAACTTCAGTGCGACTGGATTAGTTTTTACAGAAAAAACAGATTCACACATGATAATGAAGTAAGGGATTTTGGAATTAGGCTTCATGAAATGATCAAGGAGATTTTTCCAGATATTTGTTATCCGATTGATTCCTCTTCGCAGATAAAGTTTTATTCAGAAGATATTTTTGTAAAGATCAACAAGCAAGGCACTAGAATTGAATTGCCTGGAACCTATTGGATGGGTGACATCCATGATAAGTGGCAAGGCATGATCGATCTTTATAAAGCCCTTCATGTTCGCTTTAAGTCTAATCATCCGGATAACTGCTATTTTAGAGTTACAAGGGTCGATGTTCGTCGTGATGTCCTAGGTAGACCTTCTGACGTTTGGTTTGAAAGGAGAAATGAATATATTACCTCTCGAAAAATTGAACACCAAATTTTTGACGGATACGATGGCGTTGAGACTATTTATAATAGAACCTCCACCTTTGAACTTTGTGTTTACGACAAAACTCGAGAGCTTGCCTCTCCGAGTAAAAAATTAAATTACCGTAAGCAGGAATTTAAAGATTATTATGAATCTTTTGGCGTGCCGATAACACGAATGGAGTTAAGGATACACAAAACAGAAAAGTTGGCATGGCTAACGAATGGCTTAATCCACCATTCTGATGCTGATTACTCTACGCTCATTGAACATAACTCTTCTATGCAAAGAATAGTCGATGAGTGGGCTTATTCATTCAAATTCAAAGATCCTTCTTGCAAACATGAACGCATTCGAGACAAAAAAAATCTCGAAAAGTTCAATATGTTTGTAAAAGGATCTAAGTCGTATAAGGTTAAAAAGAACTCCAGGGTAGATCTTATCCCAAATCCTTATATTGACGAGGAAGTTTTTAATTCTGCAACGGCCGCCGCCGCCTCTTCCTTTATAAACATGAAAACAAGAAACGATTCTTCACCTGAATTGAATTACCGAGAAATGGAAAAGATATATAACAAATTAAGGGCCGAGCTTGTAAAGCGTGGTATGAAGTTACCAAAATCCCAAGAGCTGGAGACGGATCTAACTTAATGCTTGGCTATCTCCTCTAAAAGAAATCTTCACTGCCTAAAACGAAGTGAGGAAGAAAAATCGAACGAGCACTTCGCGACGATAGAAAACAATGAACAAGGAATGAGCAGCAAAATCAAATTATTGAACTAGGAACGTGAGTCAGCGAGAAGCGACGGTCGTCGAGCTTGCGAAGTCGAAGCGTGAGCTTTGAGCGGAAAACGAGCGGACGAAGTTTAATTTTGATTTTGCGGTTAGTGAGTGACGATGTTTGTTTTTTCGTTCGTCATGGCGAAGATGCGTCCCGCGTTTGATTTTTATGACGATGTTTGTTTTCGGCGTGATTTCTACTCGGCGGAGAGCGAGCTGGGCCCATTGGCCCCGAGTTTTCGCGCCGCGACCTGCGGGGGGTATAGGTAATACCCCCCTATCCGCGACCTGCACTGCATCAATTAAATAAAATATGTTTGTTTCTTATGTAATGAAATAATAATGAAATAATGAGTTCATAAATTGAGAAATTGATAATCTGATATCATGAGCAAATCGAACAGCCCCTCCTAGAAGGCTTCTTCCATATCTTACAGATTATAAGTCTTAATGATTGATAGTTATTAAAAGTTAAAGACTTAAGCTTTGAGCTTTAAGCATCCCTTTATGGCTCCTTCTAATCGACATTTCAACATTGTTAGACTGTTAGATTGTTAAATGGTGCTCTTGCGACCACCCTATTGCGACCACCCTATTGCGACCACCCTATTGCGAGCACCCTCTTGCTTCCACCCTATTATGACCTCTCTATTGCGATTTCTCAGTTCCTAAAATCGAATTAAATCTTCTCGAAAAAACTTCTATAGATAAATCAGAAACTTCTATGGAAGTAGTACGGGACTTATCCCACGTAACCGCAGAAATGCCGGAGAATATTATGAATTTAGAAACAATCCAAATCGCAAAGATTAAAGTACGTGCAAGCACAGAAGAGATTAATGACAAACAAAAGAGAAAATGGCTCGGAAGTTTTTCATACATTGAAAAGGTTACTGGTGAAGTGTTTGATGTTCCATTTGAGTTTAGAGCAAAAGTTGAAATTGATTTAAAACTCGGTGAAGCTTTTTACAAAGTAGCAGTTTACCCAATGACGAACGGAAATACTTATTATGAAGTTCTTGGACTTTTTGATGTCTCCGAATTGGCCAAACCGCCTAAAGAAGAGAAGAATAAGTAAAAGGAAATTTCCATCGGGGCTGAATAGCTTCAAAAGAGCAAAAAAAAAGCTTCGATGGAATTCTGAAATTATTGGCCTGGCAGCTAACAACACAAAACTACAAAGAAGCTTTATTCATGAAAAACGATACACCATTAGAAGAACAGACTCAACCCTCAGCTAAAAATAATGCTAAAAATTCATTATCC
>JABBBF010000011.1 GCA_018607545.1 SAR92 clade bacterium
CGCGAACATCAACAGTAAATCCACCTTTAACCTTGCCGCTGATAACGCCGATAACAACTTCGTCAGCTTTGTGGGCTGCTTCAAGTTCGATCCAGGATTCTGCGCGACGGGCTTTTTCACGGGAAAGCTTAGTAGCACCGAAACCATCTTCAACGGCTTCGAGAGCAACCTGTACTTCGTCGCCAATGGCAACTTCAAGTACGCCTTTCTCGTCATAAAATTGGTCAATCGAAATAACACCTTCAGACTTCAGTCCAGCATGGACTGTTACCCAGTCTTTATCGATATCGATAATTACGCCAGTAATGATGGCGCCGGGGTTCATCTCAACGGTTAATAGACTTTCTTCAAATAGATCTGCGAAATTTTCGCTCATGGTTTGTACCTGATTTTTGACAGAGATATGACAGAAGAACTGCTAGCGTCACTCTCTTTTTTCCGCGCGGCCAGTTTACACGGGTCAGTTAAAATAAAGGCCTACAGCAATAAAACCTGGCGATTGCTGCGTTGCCCGTTTGGTGTTGAATACTAAAAATTCGGTCTAAAACGACTAATACAGTGTTACTTGATGCCTTTAACAGAGAGGATATTAAGTACCGTCTCTGTTACTTCCTGAATCGACATGGTCGAGGTGTCTAACTCGATTGCTCCCTCTGCTGGTCGCAGCGGTGAGACGTCTCTACTCATATCTCTTTCATCCCTAGAGCGCACCTGCTCTACGAGGGCGGGCAGACTAACATCTTCACCCTTTTCTAGCAACTCTTTGTAGCGCCGGTTGGCACGTTCTTTAGCGCTGGCGGTAAGGTAAATCTTGAGCTCTGCCGCGGGGAAAACTTCAGTGCCCATATCACGGCCATCAGCGACCAAACCCGGGGCTCTGGCGAACATTCGCTGGCGCTTTAGCAACGCCGTGCGCACGCCTGGAAACTGAGCCACTTTTGAGGCTAAAAGGCCAGTTTCTTCAGTGCGCAATTCGCGACTGACATCCTCTCCCTCGAGATAGACCTTAAAAGCGCCCTCTTTTTCAGTCTCAAAGCGGATATCCATATGTTCGGCCAAGGCCATCAAACCCTTTTCACTCTCGACACTCACATGATGACGTACGGCAGATAAACCCAAAAGACGATAGAGCGCACCGCTATCCAGGTAATCGAACCCGAGTTTCTTAGCCACTATACGGCTGATAGTACCCTTTCCAGCGCCACTGGGGCCGTCGATGGTAATCACCACCACTTTGTTTTCCTCAGCCATTTACGACTCCTGAGTCTCAACGTTTATAATCAGGCCAATAGCTGTGGCCAGATCCACAAATCCGGGGAAAGAGGTGGCAATATTATTGCACTCGATAATTTCAATCTCGCCCTGAGAGCGCAGACCGGCGATGGCAAAGGCCATGGCGATACGGTGGTCGTCGTGACTGTGGACTGTGCCACTGCCCAGCTGGCCGCCCTGAATACGAATACCGTCGGCTGTGGACTGGGCATCAATACCCAGAGTCACAAGGCCATCGGCCATGCTTTGAATACGATCGCTCTCTTTAACGCGCAGCTCTTCGGCGCCGGTTAGCACTGTTTCGCCAGTGGCGCAGGCCGCGGCAACAAACAGCACTGGGAATTCATCAATCGCCAGTGGTACCTGATCTTCTGGAATCACAATACCGTTTAACTCGGCATAGCGGATTCGGATATCCGCTACGGGTTCGCCACCCACTTCCTTTTCGTTGGACAGTTCAATGCTGGTGCCCATCTGTCGCAAAATATTAATCACGCCGACACGGGTTGGGTTAACGCCCACATGGCGCAGGGTAATATCCGAGCCAGGGGTAATAGCCGCTGCCACCATAAAGAAGGCCGCGGAGGAAATATCTGCCGGCACATCAATACGTGTTGCAGTCAGTGAACCACCACCCGATAGAGAGGCCTTGCTGCCATCGCTGACCACTGAGTAGCCAAAGCCGCGCAACATTCGCTCGCTGTGGTCACGAGTCGACGCTGGCTCAATCGTAGATGTTTCACCCTCGGCATAGAGCCCGGCTAATAGAACGCAGGATTTAACCTGGGCGCTGGCCATGGGCAGTACATAATCAATCGGCTTGAGTTTATTGCCACCTTTTATAAGCATTGGTGGTCTGCCGCCTGGTGCTGTTTCAATTACTGCCCCCATCTCGGCCAGTGGATCCGCCACACGGGCCATGGGCCGACCGGAAAGAGACTCGTCACCGGTAAGTTCTACATCAAAGGTTTGGCCAGCCAAGAGTCCGCTGAGCAGACGCATGGAAGTACCGGAATTACCCAAATAGAGCGGCTTGGTCGGTGCTTTTAAACCGTGGAGGCCTACCCCATGAATCACAACGCGGCCCTGGTCAGGACCTTCGATAATCACGCCCATATCGCGAAACGCCTGCAGTGTTGCCAGACTGTCTTCGCCTTCGAGAAAACCGGTTACTTCGGTCATGCCCTCGGCAATAGAGCCAAGCATTATGGAACGGTGGGACATTGATTTGTCACCGGGAACACGAATATCACCCTGGGCAGCTCCACCAGGTGTGACTTTATAATTTATAATTTTTTCTGACATGGTTTTTTGTAATGCCTTTGGGTCGATTGATTGTCCAAAATGGTTGCGTGCATCGCGAGCCC
>JABBBF010000218.1 GCA_018607545.1 SAR92 clade bacterium
CTTATTCTATGACTTTGGGCACTAAAAATAGGCCGTCTTCGGTTTCTGGCGCTATTGCCTGCAAGGCTTCGCGTCTGTTGAGTTCGGTGACTTCATCTTCACGCAATCGCTGGGTTGCCTGCATGGGATGAGACATGGCTTCAACGCCGTCGGTATTGACCGCCTGTAGTTGGTCGACGAGTTCGAGAACACTGCCCAAACGCTGCGCCACTTCACTGATAGTCTCTTCATTAATGGCAATGCGCGATAGCGTGGCCAGTTTTTCAATTTCACTACGTTCGATACTCATTAAATTATCCGTTAGCTATGCTTTAGATATGCCCGCTGCAAGGTCGCGTAAGGTACCATAAATGAGCGGATCAGGTTAAGGGGGTGGAGCACTTATAACACTGATTTAACGTGCTTTTTTACGACTTTTTCTGCAGATGACAGCAACTTGCGAAAAGATCAGTTAGAATGCTTTAAAAATAACATAAAAGACACAGTGAGTGCTTGCTCTGCTGTGTTGCCACTGTTAAATTTGCTGATTAAATACAACATCCGCATTATTGCTCAAACAGGGCTGAAAATTAGGAATCTCGATTAGATGTTTAAAAAAATACGCGGTTTTTTTTCAAGTGATCTCTCGATCGATCTGGGGACTGCAAATACGCTTATCTATGTGCGTGAAAAAGGTATTGTTCTCAATGAACCATCGGTAGTTGCTATTCGCCAACATTTGGGGCAAAAGATTATCGAAGCCGTAGGTGTGGATGCAAAGCGAATGCTCGGTCGTACCCCCGGTAATATCACCGCGATCCGACCTCTAAAAGATGGTGTTATTGCAGACTTCCAGGTTACCGAGAAGATGCTGCAGCATTTTATTAAGAAAGTTCACGCCTCCAGTTTTGTTCCTCCCAGCCCCCGCGTTCTGATCTGTGTGCCCTGTATGGCCACCGAGGTTGAGAAGCGCGCAATTAAAGAGTCGGCCTACAGCGCCGGTGCTCGCGAGGTATTTTTGATTGAAGAGCCAATGGCGGCGGCCATTGGTGCCGGTCTGCCGGTGGAAGAGGCGGTTGGTTCTATGGTGGTGGATATAGGCGGTGGTACTACTGAAATCGCTATTCTGTCGCTAAATGGCGTGGTGTTCTCCGATTCAGTGCGTATTGGCGGTGACCGTTTTGATGAGTCGATCGTCAACTTTGTGCGCCGCAAGTACGGCAGTGTTATTGGTGACAGCACCGCCGAGCGTATCAAGATGGAAATTGGCGGTGCCTATTTGTCGAAAGAGGTTCGCGAAATTGATGTTCGCGGCCGCAATCTCGCCGAAGGTGTGCCAAAGAGCTTTACTCTCGACAGTGATGAAATTCTCGAGTCACTGCAGGAACCGCTGGCAGGTATTGTGCAGGCGGTTAAGCGCGTGCTTGAGCAGTCTCCCCCAGAACTGGCATCGGATATTGCCGAGACTGGCATTGTTCTGACTGGCGGTGGTTCGATGTTGCGAGATCTGGATCGTCTTTTAACTGCTGAGACTGGGCTGCCGGTAATTCTCTCCGAAGATCCTCTCACCTGTGTGGCACGAGGCGGCGGCGAGGCTCTGGAGATGATGGACAATAACAGAACAAATTCTTTAACTTTCTAATGTTGTTGGCCAGCTGGTAGCCGGTTTTACACTATCTGCTGGCGATAGGGAGAGGATCTATCAGAAACGTTTTTAGCAAGGCATCCTCTCCGGCGAGAAAATTCCTTATAGTCGTATTTGTCGCCCTGTTATTTATGATGGTGGATTCTTTTACGCCCTGGTTAAAGCCTGTCTACAGTACTGTTGATAATCTGGTACGCCCTCTCTATTGGTTTTCAAATATTCCCCAGCGGGTTCAGGAGTGGGGCGCGAGTAATGTCACTTCACGCTCTGAGCTCGAGAGCGAAAATCTTCGCCTGAGTAAAGAGAGCCTGATCTATCATGGTCAATTGCAGCGCATGTCTGACCTGGCCGCTGAAAACCTGCGTCTTCGCCGCCTGCTCAACGCCACTGAACTGTTGATGAACAGTGTTTTGGTCACTGAGGTCATTGGTGTTTCGGCAAATCCACAGCGCCATACATTAAGTATTGATCGCGGCACTGATGATGGTGTATTTGTCGGTCAGCCGCTGCTCGATGCAGAGGGGTTGATGGGACAGATTATCAATGTTCACAAAAATCATAGCTCTGCCTTGTTGATCACTGACAGCAGTCACGCACTGCCGGTACAGGTGTTGCGCAACGGTGTGCGTTCAATTGCTGAAGGCACCTCTGATTACAACCTGCTCAATTTAAAATTTGTCTCGCCCACTGCGGATATTAAGGAGGGCGACAAGCTGGTCAGTTCAGGTTTGGGTGGTCTCTACCCAGCGGGTTATCCGGTGGGCACAGTTATCAGTATCGAACAGGAGCCCGGTGACAGCTTTCTTAAAATCAGCGTAGATCCCTCGGCAGAAATTGATCGCAGCCGCCATTTGCTGCTGTTGTATACCTCACGCGATGGCGATTTGGATAAAACGGAATAATGGCGCCGGTTAACCACAGTATGGTGATGTTGTTATCCCTGGTTATCGCTGTGATCTTCAGTGTTATGCCGGTCAGCGGCGACTGGATTGTCTGGAAACCCAATTTT
>JABBBF010000188.1:0-2303 GCA_018607545.1 SAR92 clade bacterium
ATGCCGATGGCGTAAAAAAATCGATTTCCGCCCCAGGTGTTGGCAATTATATTTCCATGTCGAAAGCAGTGGCGACGGCAATCAGTATTGTCGGCGAAGAGAGCGTTCAGAAGCACAGCTTTGTGCACGCCCATGGTTCCAGTACCCCAGCCAATCGCACCACAGAATCTGAACTGATCGATCGCGTCGCATCGGCTTTCGATATCTACGATTGGCCGGTGACAGCCATTAAATCCTATGTCGGTCACTCCCTGGCAACGGCCAGTGGTGATCAGCTGGTCACAGCGCTGGGAACCTTTAAGTACGATACGATCCCCGGCATCAAAACCATTACCGAGATTGCGCCGGATGTTCATCAGGAGCGCGGACGTTTTCCGCTGCAGGATATGGATGTCAGTGCCACTAAGATGGATGTGGCGTTTATTAACTCAAAAGGTTTTGGCGGCAATAATGCGACGGCGCTAGTGCTCTCGCCAGATAAGGTCGACAGCATGTTGGCGACCCGTTATGCGGATCAGTTTGATCAGTATCTCGAGAAACGTGAAGCCATCCGCAGCGCAGCCGCTGAGTATGCCCAGCGTGCCGACAATGCTGAGCTGGATGTAATCTATCGTTTTGGTGAAGCAGTTATTGATGATGCGGAGCTGAGCATTTCCAGTGATGGCATCAATATTCCAGGCTTTGCTCGTGAGATTGTTTTTGAAAAGGAAAATCCCTGGTCGGATATGGCATCAACCGATAATGCGCTGAAGAACAAGCCGCAAACGGCTGAGATCGATTAACCCATATCACCCCAGAGTGATTGCATAATACTGATGGCCGCCAGTGGCGCGGTCTCAGTGCGCAGAACGCGAGGCCCCAGGGCCAACGGCTGAAAACCATTTTGAATCGCCTCTGCAATCTCCCGATCCCCAAGCCCACCTTCCGGGCCCACCAAGAGGCAGATATCTTTCACCGCCTGATGTTCACTAAGGCGTTTTTCGGTGCGGTGGTGCAGGACAAACTTCAATATCTCATCGCTGCCCTGATCAGAGGGCGACAACCATTGATCAAGCGTTTCAGGGCAGTTGATCAGCGGAACCTGATTGCGCTGGCACTGCTCACAGGCACTGATCGCAATCTGCTGCCAGTGGCGAATCTTCTTTTCCAGCCTCTCGCCGCTTAGCTTTACTTCAGTGCGCTCAGTAAACAGCGGGGTAATTTCTGTCGCGCCCAGCTCGGTGGCTTTTTGCACAATCAGATCCATGCGCTCGCCGCGGGAAACGCCTATAGCCAGATGCACTTTAAGCGCTGACTCGCGATCAATATCCCGATACTCAACTACCTTCGCTGAGACTTTGTTCTTACCGACCTCGGTTAACTCTGCAGCGTATTCACCGCCCTGGCCATTAAACAGAGTGATTTCCTGTCCAATCTTCATCCGCAGAGCAGACGAGAGGTGACGCGCGGCACTGCCGTCGAGATCTAAGCTGCTATCGCAGCACAAATTTAGTTCAGTGAAAATCCGCGGAATACGCATGGCAATGGTTTAGCTTTTTTCCGGGAAGCCGAGATTGCGACATAGAATATCGCTCACCTGCCACTGATTCATGGTGTAAAAGTGCAGGCCCGGAGCACCCCCATCGAGCAACTTTTGGCTCAGCTCAGTAATAATATCAATGCCATAGCTGACCAGATCCTCAATATTGTCACTGCGCTCTTTAAGCTGCCAGCGCAACCAGCGGGGAATTTCAGCGCCACAGCTTTCCGAAAAGCGCAGCAAATTACTGTAGTTAGTCAGCGGCATAATGCCCGGAATTATAGGCTCGCCAATGCCCGCTTTGGCGCACTCATCGACAAACTTAAAATAGGCATCGGCATTGTAAAAATACTGTGTAATCGCGCGGTTGGCACCAGCTTTAAATTTTTCACCAAGCCAGAAGATATCCTGACTGTAGCTTTCGGCTTCAGGATGAATTTCGGGGTAAGCGGCAACATTAATATTAAAATGATCGCCGGTATGCTGGCGAATAAAAGCCACTAGCTGATTGGCGTGAACCAACTGTGCCGCACCGCCCATTCCGGAAGGCAGGTCGCCGCGCAGTGCGACCAGATCGGTTACACCTGAGGCTTTGTAGTCATTGAGTAGCGCCAGCACTTCCTCTTCAGCGCTGCCGCCAAAAGAGATATGTGGGGCTACGGCAAAACCATCCGCCTGAATCGCGGCAACCTGATCCATAGTGGTGGCGCGAGTCGAGCCGCCGGCACCGTAGGTAACCGAGAAAAATTCTGGATTAAATTTTCCCAGCTCCTGGCGGGTGACC
>JABBBF010000188.1:2313-2627 GCA_018607545.1 SAR92 clade bacterium
CGGGTAGGCGGCAACATTAATATTAAAGTGGTCGCCGGTGTGCTGGCGAATAAACGCTACCAGTTGATTGGCGTGAACCAGCTGAGCTGCACCGCCCATACCGGAGGGCAGGTCGCCGCGCAGAGCCACCAGTTCCTTGACGCCGGAGGCTTTGTAATCATTGAGTAGTGCCAGCACTTCCTCTTCGGCGCTGCCGCCAAAAGAGATATGCGGCGCCACGGAAAAGCCATCCCCCTGAATCGCCGCAACCTGATCCATGGTGGTGGCGCGAGTCGAGCCGCCGGCACCATAGGTTACCGAGAAAAATTCCGGAT
>JABBBF010000152.1 GCA_018607545.1 SAR92 clade bacterium
GCGCCATGGAAGCTACGGCAATTAATGCTGGCTATCAGCCAAAATTATTAAGCGCCGTTACCCAGGTCAACGACCAGCAAAAAGATCGCCTGTTTGGCAAGATCTCGACTTATTTTAAGGACAACTTAAACAGTGATTTAAAGGGTAAGACTATTGCCCTTTGGGGTCTGGCGTTTAAGCCCGGCACCGATGATATGCGCGAAGCACCGAGCCGGTTTTTAATGGAAGCGCTCTGGAAGCAGGGTGCACTGGTTCGAGCCTACGATCCCCATGGAATGGAAGCTACTCAGGATATCTATGGGGTGCGCGATGACCTGGTGCTTTGCGGCACTAAAGAAGCTGCGCTTCTCGGGGCCGATATTCTGGTGATCTGTACAGAGTGGAAGCCCTTTTGGTCGCCAGACTTTGCTCATATAGTGCAGACACTTCGCTACCCGGTTATTTTTGATGGGCGCAATCTCTATGATCCAAAGCGTCTGCAAGAGCAGGGTATTCAGTACTTTGCTATCGGGCGAAGAAATTTTGTTGAAACTGAGCAGGCCAGTGACGCGTCATCAGTAGATAATGTTTTGGAAAAAGCTTAGGAGCTACGAGAGCGCCACCCTGTCAGGATGACAGTTAAAGTAGTCTGTCGGGATGACAGTTAAAGTGATCTGTCGGGATGGCAGTTAGAAAGGGGCTGAGTATAAAGCGCATATTATATAGAGCTTAGGCACGCCCATATAAGTCTTCAAAGCGCACAATATCGTCCTCACCCAAATAGGTGCCAGACTGTATTTCAATCAGCTCAATCGGGATCTTGCCGGGGTTTTCCAGGGCATGAACTGCGCCTATAGGGATATAAACGGATTCATTTTCAGAGATCAGTTTTTCCACATTATCAATCGTCACCTTCGCCGTGCCGCTGACCACCACCCAGTGCTCGGCGCGGTGATGGTGCATCTGTACCGACAGCTTGGCCTCGGGCTTAACGGTAATCCGTTTTACCTGAAAGCGTTGTCCCTGATCCATCGAGTCATATTTACCCCAGGGGCGATAGACCTCGCGGTGATGAATAACCTCGGAGCGCTGTTGTTTTTTCAGTATCTCAACGAGCTGCTTTACATCCTCGACATTATCTTTATGGGCTACTAAAAGAGCATCTTTGGTATCGACAATTACCAGATCATTAACGCCCAACGTACCGACCAGCTTGTGCTCGGCATGGATATAATTATTGGCGCTGTTTAAGCCAATAACATCGCCCACTTCAACATTGCCATCGCCATTTTTGGTCAGCAGATCGAGCAGGGCAGACCAGCTGCCGAGATCGTTCCACTGAGGATCCATAGGCATCACCATGGCATTGCCAGTTTTTTCCATTACCGCATAATCAATTGACTCTGCAGGGCAAGCTTCAAAAGCCTGCTGGTCCGGGCGCAGAAAATCCATATCGGATGTTTTACCCTTCCAGGCCTCTTCGCAAGAGCTGTGAATATCCGGTCGCAGTGACTGCAGTTCATTTAAAAAGCTGGTTGATTGAAACATAAAGATACCGCTATTCCAGACGTACTCGCCGCTATCCAGATACTGCTGGGCAACCTCTGCAGAGGGTTTCTCAACAAACTGGCTAATTTTTTGGGGTGTTGCGGTGCCCTCGTTAAGTTGCGCCTTGATATAGCCATAGCCAGTGGCGGGTTGATCCGGGGGGATACCAAAGGTAATCAGCGCTCCATCTAATGCAGCCTGAGAGGCATTTCCAGCAGCTTTCACAAAGGCCTCAGGTTGCCCCATATGATGGTCCGCCGGAAGAATCAATAGCGTCGTATCAGGGTCGATCTCTCTCGCCAGGAGCGCTGCCAGACAGATGGCTGGTGCAGTATTGCGTCCGCAGGGTTCGAGAATAATTCCACTGTGAGGTGTATTTGAGAGTCGCAGCTGCTCAGCCGCTATAAATCTATGGTCTTCGTTACAGACAATAATCGGTGGAGCGCAATCGAGGCCTGCCAGCCTGTCGACAGTCAGCTCCAACATTGTTTTGTCGCCAGTAAGAGGTAAAAACTGCTTTGGGTAGAGTTGCCTGGAGAGAGGCCAGAGTCGCGTGCCGGAACCGCCGGCAAGAATAACGGGTTGGAGCATTAAAAAATCCTTTTTTGGTTAACTGCAAATCCATTTTTATGCAGCATGTTGAGGTTAATCACTGCATGCTTATAACTGTAGTCTGAATTGTCTTGGATTTCCTCTGCGTCCACGATTCCCTGCCGCACCTCCCATGAGGCCCATTGAGGATTAATGCTCTGTTTTAGTGGGCTTGGCTGTAGTGAAGAAGCTTAAAGCGCCGCCTGTTAATTGCTAGTTACCCCTTAATCTCTTTGTTCTGTTCTGATAAGCTTTCCTAATAATTATTATAAATAGCCTTCAAAAGGGGAGCTTAATGTCAGTTTTTAAATCTATCTGGGTCTTATTTTTTACCTCAATATTGGTGCTGAGCGGTTGCTCTGATGGTGATTCTTCTTCTGATGAGATGCCAGCTTCAGCGGACACTGTGTCTCCTGAGATAACATTGTTGGGTGATTCAGAGGTCGCTGTTATACAGGGTGAAACCTACGCTGATGCCGGTGCTACTGCCAGTGATACGGTAGATGGAA
>JABBBF010000027.1:0-1290 GCA_018607545.1 SAR92 clade bacterium
ATAGTAGATCATACAATGTCTTAAACATCAAAATATTCTCTACTGAATACGTTAAAGAGGATCAAAATCCTCTTGATTGGAACTCTTTTGTTTTTAGGCACTTGTGCAATATATACCCTGTTGTGGACTCTAATAAATCCAAAGAGATCACAGATCAAATACAAGGTCAGGGACAGATGAAAGATGCTTATGATCGATTCAAACGTTTGCATGATGAGTACAACAAGGGAAACAAAGGATTCGATGAAATGATAAAGCTCACCGTACATATCCTGAGAGAAGATTTTGGAATTAAGACTAAGAAAGATGAACCAAACACTAATTGATCTAATCGAGGATTTTGTCGGATTTATCTCTGATAAATCCGACAAATCAAGAGAAATGACTCTTGAAAACCTTTATAAATCATCTCCGTATATCGTCAGTACAAATCACACAGCCATGAATAATCCTTTTAAAATCATAATAACAGCATTAATAAGCACACTATTTTTGTTTAGCTGTGATAATGATAATGACCCTGTTCCAGATGAATCATCTGATAATGATACAACTACAACTGTTAATTGTACAGGTTCCCCAACATTTTCAGCTAGTATAAATTTTATATCAAACGATAGTACGTGGGGGGATTTTGTAGAAACAACTGGTAGAGCATGGAGCCATAATGGTTGGACAATGAAGATGCCTTCTGTTATGGAAGGATCGGAGCGAGTATATTATGAAGCTCTTCCTAATTGTTATAGAACCATAACCATTATGCGATGGTCTAGATATAGAATAGGAAATTCCCCACCACAAAAAGGGGAATTGTTGGACTCTTTTGATATAGAAATAACTCAAGGGACATTTTATGAGTACGAACCTGAATTATAGTTATTCACCAAAACAACTAGTACTCGCCTGCATCTCGTATGGAAATTCCATGTATGCCACTACATCTCCATCTTTGGTTTTTTAGGCTTCTGATAGACTAGTTTATGGACTTGTTTATGTTGTTTAACTGCCTCTCCAAGATGGGCAAAGGCGGTTGCATCCTTGTTTAATATCCTTTCACCGATATCAGCTAGTGTCTGACTCCATTCTTGCTCTGATTTCAGCGCGCTAGAAGTCTTCTGAAGAGACATTCTGTCTTTCACGGCCTGATCCCTCTCTTTTTGGAGATCGTCCGCTAGAGAGGTTTCTAATGCCTTATGTCGGCTTCTTTCCTTCTTGCTGTTGGCTTTGATTTCGTTACTATGAGCCAATTCCAACTGGAATTTCTTTGTTAAGTGGTCAGTGAGCTCGTTT
>JABBBF010000027.1:1300-2623 GCA_018607545.1 SAR92 clade bacterium
ATGGATTTTGTACTAGGTATGGAACTCGAGGATTGCCCCGGAGGTGGCATCCTCCTCCACCAAAATAAGTACGTAAGGGAATTAATTCACAAGTTCAAAATCACTCTTACCAAGCTCGAACGACTTGATTTCTCTCTCTATATCAGCTGATTGATTAACCCTAGCGTAATAGTTCTGGATGTCCTCATGCTTGGCTAATGATCCTTTGATGCCTCTCTCCAATCCGTGATGCTTTACGGCTTCATGGAATGAATCTTGCATCTCTTGCATCATCTCTTTACCACCTAAATACCCCTTAGCATTCAATGTGACGGACTTTCGCTCGCCATGACCTGTCTGGTTCTTCCACTTGACTACTTTCTCCTGACAAGGAACCACGTATGCGTGGATATGAGGGGTTCTTTCATCATAATGCGTACTGATATGAACCACATTATCTGCTCCGTATCGTTCTTCTAGCCACTTTTTAGCATCATTGAAGTACGCTTTAATCTCTCGTGCGTTTCCTCTAAGGATTACTTCTCGATCCTTCCCTTCTTCCTCTACCACCTGTTTTTCTAGTCTGCTAAACTCTGGGCTAAAAGTGATTAAATGCTCGATAGCTTTCACGCTGTTGGATTTAACGATTGCACCTTTTCTTTCGATATGGGTTTCAATGTCCTGTTTGAGGTCTTTCGATCCATATTTGCTGAACGTCGAGTTAAATTTCGTGAGCTCTGGATCTGCGTTCCAGACATTATTAGTACGTGAATTATGCTTTTGCATACCCGCCATTTGACCAGCGGTTTTCATTTTTCGAGTTCGTAGAATTGCGAATGCCATGCTATATCGTTTAAACCCTCGGAGAGCCCGCAATATTTAGCCAGAATGAGGTACGAATTCGGCTAAGTATAGTGGGTTACACTTAGATTTAATCAAAGTTAGCCTAACTACGGAGAAAATCAAGTGGAAAGAGGTCTTTTGGTGACTATATGCATCCCGTCAATGCCTCAAAAGTGGAGCGAAGCGAAACGTGAAGAACTACCACAACAGGTGAACGAAGGTCCGCCCTACCAGGGTAGCCACTGGAATCCTTAAAGTCGACCTAGTTACTTTTTCTAAACAGAAAAAGGTAGCGAAGCTTTACTATTACTTTTATTCTATTTAATGTATTACCTATTTAAGGTCTTGTAAGTTACTGAAAGACAGGACCCCCACACCCCAAAAGGTAAGGTTTGGTAGATCTGAAAAAGCCAAAAGGTAAGGTTTGGTAGACCTGGAAGGTAAGGTTTGGTAGAAATGTTACATGTAAAAGGATAACTTACATTTGTAGCTAACTCTTTT
>JABBBF010000017.1 GCA_018607545.1 SAR92 clade bacterium
TTTGCTGATGTGGCTGGTGTTGATGAAGCCAAAGAAGATGTCGGTGAGCTAGTTGAGTTTTTAAGTGATCCAACCAAATTTCAGCGCCTCGGTGGCCGAATTCCCCGAGGTATATTAATGGTCGGACCTCCGGGTACCGGTAAAACCCTATTGGCAAAAGCGATTGCCGGTGAAGCCAAGGTGCCGTTTTTCTCAATCTCCGGTTCTGACTTTGTCGAGATGTTTGTCGGTGTCGGCGCCTCGCGCGTACGCGATATGTTCGAGCAGGCGAAAAAGCAGGCGCCGTGCATTATCTTTATCGATGAGATCGACGCGGTCGGTCGTCACCGTGGCGGTGGCTGGGGTGGCGGTAACGATGAGCGCGAACAGACCCTCAACCAGCTGCTGGTTGAAATGGATGGGTTTGAAGGTAATGAGGGCGTGATTGTTATCGCCGCAACCAACCGTCCGGATGTATTGGATAAGGCGCTGTTGAGACCGGGCCGATTCGATCGCCAAGTCTATGTCGGCCTGCCAGATATTCGTGGTCGTGAGCAGATTCTTAAAGTTCATGGACGCAAAGTGCCCCTCGACGAGTCAGTTGAGTTGAGTGTTTTGGCCCGTGGTACCCCGGGTTTCTCCGGTGCCGATCTGGCCAACCTGGTCAATGAAGCCTCTCTTTTTGCGGCTCGCGCCAACCGCCGAGTTGTCACCATGGAAGAGTTTGAGAAGGCCCGCGACAAAATTATGATGGGTGCCGAGCGCCGCTCTATGGTGATGTCGGACAAGGAAAAAACCAACACCGCCTACCACGAGGCCGGTCACGCGATTATTGGTCGCCTAGTGCCAGAGCACGACCCGGTGCACAAGGTCACTATTATTCCTCGTGGTCGCGCTCTGGGTGTTACCCAGTACCTGCCCGAAGAAGATCGCTACAGCATGAGTCGTCGCCAGCTGTTTAGCCAGCTGTGTAGTCTGTTCGGTGGACGCATTGCCGAAGAGCTGATTGGCGGCATAGATGGTGTCACCACTGGTGCCTCCAACGATATTGAACGAGCCACACAGATGGCGCGCAATATGGTGACCAAGTGGGGCCTGAATGAAAAAATGGGTCCGGTACTCTATGGTGAAGATGAATCCCAGGCACCAGGTGGTGGCAACACCCACTACTCTGAAGATACCTCCAGGGAAATTGATCAGGAAGTGCGCCAGATTCTCAACGATGCTTATACCCAGGCAAAGAAATTGCTCGAAGATAATCGCGATATTCTCGAAGCCATGAAAGACGCCCTGATGGAATATGAAACCATAGATGCAGATCAGGTCGATGACCTGATGAATCGACGCAAAGTGCGTCCGCCCCATCAGTGGGACGACAACGACCCAGGTTCTGGTGCAGACTCTGGCGGCAGTAAAGATTCAGCTGCTGAAGGCCCAATTGGCGGGCCAGTCGAAGATATCTAAATTCCTCTATGCAGGAGCCCCGCTGTCAGACTGACCGCGGGGCTTTTTACTTTTTATGGATGCTATGAGATTAAACTGCGGCAGCAAAATCCTCGATCTATCGCGTCCCGCGGTAATGGGCATAGTCAATATCACCCCGGATTCATTTTCCGATGGTGGTCAGCTCTATGCCGACAATGCTCCCGACCTGGATAAAACTTTTAACAGCGTCGAGCAAATGCTCACAGATGGCGCCGATATTATTGATATAGGTGGCGAATCAACCCGCCCGGGCGCTGCCGCGGTTTCCCAGCAGCAGGAACTGGATCGGGTTATGCCCGTTGTGCAGGGGATAAAAGCGCGATTTGATGCATTGATCTCTGTGGATACCAGTACCGCAGAGGTGATCAGGGAGTCTGCCAGCGCCGGTGTGCATATGATCAATGATGTGCGTGCACTGCAGCGTGAGGGTGCACTTGAGGCCGCCGCGCAGAGTGGCTTGCCGGTCTGTTTAATGCATATGCAGAATCGCCCGGACAATATGCAAGACAGTCCCAACTACAAGGATGTCGTAACAGAAGTTATTAACTTTTTACTGCAACGCAAACAGGCCTGTCTCGATGCAGGTATTGCCAGCGATCAAATCCTGCTCGACCCCGGATTTGGATTTGGCAAAACCCTCGACCACAATTTAGCGTTATTTAAGGCGCTGGATCAATTCGCTGCCACCGGTCACCCCCTATTGGTTGGTGTTTCACGCAAGACAATGATTGGCCAGCTACTTGATTCAGATGTTGATCAAAGACTAATTGGAAGTGTTACCATGGCGCTAATGGCCGCTCAGACAGCTTCTCAAAATACCTACTCTCAGGGCTTGATACTGCGAGTGCATGATGTTTTGGAAACTGTGCAGGCACTGACTGTCTGGCAGAGCGTTAACAAGTTTAAGGATGAGATAGAGAAAATATGACAAGAAAGTATTTTGGAACCGATGGTATCCGTGGTCGAGTGGGCGAAGCGCCTATTACCGCAGAGTTTTTCCTCAAGCTGGGTTGGGCTGCAGGCACCGTATTAACCCGCAATGCCAAGGGTAAAAAGCGTGTTCTGATCGGCAAGGATACAAGGGTTTCTGGTTATATGTTTGAGTCTGCCCTCGAAGCCGGACTGATCGCCGCAGGTGTCGATGTAGATATGCTCGG
>JABBBF010000206.1 GCA_018607545.1 SAR92 clade bacterium
AGGTATAACGATAGATGCCCCTCAGGGCAGGAGAAGAAGTAATCCAAGTGCAAAAAATAAAGGTGCAGAAACAGCGGTCTGGTGACCGATATTTGCAACAACTTGATAGATTGAATTATTCATACTTTGCATTCAAACAGTTTTTGGTTGTTTTTCCAAGCGCAAATTCAGCTGGCCTTGCTCGTCGTCAACCTTTTCCAGACCCAGATCAGCGGCGCGGAGAAACTGAAGATAATAGCCAGAGCAAACAGAATACGCGGCGGATCAATGGTGATTACCACAAAGCCCATCACTATCGACAGAATCACGATAAAGGGAACTTTGCCACGCAGATCAATCTCTTTAAAGCTGGGATATTTAAAGTTGGAAACCATCAACAGACCAGCTGCCGCAGTCAGAACCGCACCGAGCACAGACAATCCCAGAGAGGGTTCAATATCGTAGGTAGACCAGATAAAACCAGCGACCAACGCTGCCGCCACAGGACTGGGCAGACCGGTAAAGGTTTTCTTATCGCCCAGCTCGGCCTGCACATTAAAGCGCGCCAGGCGCAGCGCAGCACAGGATGCATAGACAAAGGCTGCGGCCAAACCCAGCTTGCCGAGATCACTGACTCCCCAACCATAGGCAACCACTGCCGGCGCGACGCCAAAGGAGACCATATCGGAGAGGCTGTCGTACTGCACACCGAAGTCACTTTGCGTATTGGTCATGCGCGCAACGCGACCATCCAAACCATCAAAGATCATAGCGGCAAAAATGGCCATGGCAGCAAATTCAAAATTGCCGGTAAAACCCGATAGCACAGCGTAGAACCCACCGAACAGCGCGCCGGTGGTGAGTATATTCGGCAACAGATAGATACCTTTGCGGCGAGTGGGCGAATCCTCTGCCGCTGCCGGCTTGAGGTCTACCACCTTGTCTGTCTGCTCTACCTTATCAACCATGCTCTACCTTTGTCTTAACCGGGTTATTTGGCTGCATTATAAGCCCTTAGCCCATAAAAAGCCCTTAGCCCTTTAAAAAGCCCTTAGCCCTGTAAATAGCAGTTTAGCCTTCCAAATAGTGCTGGTGCATTTTATCCAGATCTGCCTGGGATAAACCCAGTGCCGATATCAGATAATTTTTAACATCACCATAATTAGCGTCAATGGCATCGAGAAAGGCAACTATATTGTCCTGGTGAACAGAGCAGTAAGGCATTAACCAATCACGATCCCAGCTCTCGACACTGGCTTTGCGCAGATGCTCTTCGACAATGGCAATCAACTTATCCGAATCGTAATGCTCGAGAGTGAGCATATAGTCTTCAATAATCGTCTCGCGGGGTACATCCAGCGCCGACAGAATTAAAGCCGCGGCCATACCGGTGCGATCTTTACCTGCTGAACAGTGAAATACCGAAGCATTGTCGGCGTTGTCGACAATATGACGCATAAAGCGACTAAACGGAGGAATCACCGCATCGATGCAGGTTTTATAGGAGTTAACCACCAGCTGATGGGAGGACTCCGCGGTCAGTTCGCCTTCAAACAGAAATTCCCAAAAGCGCGAGATATCGCCAATTAGAATTTGATAATCATCGATAAACTCAGCGCGAATAGCGCAGCTCGGTGACTGCACCTGCTCTTCACTGCGGCGAAAATCATGCACCCGGTTGATACCAATCTGCTCCAGTGCATCCAGGTCATTATCACTGAGTCCAGCGAGGTGGCCACAGCGCATAATCTTGCGCCACTTAACAGTGCGCCCCTGACTATTGGTATAGCCGCCTATATCGCGAAAGTTAATCCCGCCATCCAGATCGACTACTCTGGTCATGCTGTTTTTCATGGTTATCTGCCGCTTATTATTAATAGGTTTTCAGTATAAATTTTCTACGTGACCCATGCTAAAACGGCTCACTGAAAAGCGAGCCGTTTTAGATGAATCAACTAACAGTAACACTTAGTTTTTATCTTTATCAACCAGTGCATTCTTAGTAATCCAAGGCATCATGCCACGCAACTCGGCACCGACTTTTTCAATCGGGTGTGCCGCGTTGTTGCGACGATAGGCTGTCATTGAAGGATAGTTCATTGCACCTTCAGTGATAAACATCTTCGCGTACTCGCCGTCCTGAATGCGCTTAAGAGCATTCTTCATAGCCAGACGTGATTCGGCGTTGATAACTTCGGGACCAGTCACATACTCACCGTATTCAGCGTTGTTCGAGATTGAGTAGTTCATGTTGGCAATACCACCCTGATACATCAGGTCAACAATCAGCTTAAGTTCGTGCAGACATTCGAAGTAGGCCATTTCAGGCGCGTAACCAGCTTCGGTCAATGTTTCAAAACCGGCCTTAACCAGCTCAACTGCACCACCACAAAGAACTGCCTGCTCACCGAACAGATCGGTTTCAGTCTCGTCTTTAAATGTAGTTTCGATAATACCGGTACGACCACCGCCAACACCTGACGCATAGGACATAGCCACTTTCTTGGCGTTACCAGAAGCGTCCTGATAGACAGCAACCAGATCCGGAATACCACCGCCGTTAACAAATTCGTTACGCACTGTGTGAC
>JABBBF010000233.1 GCA_018607545.1 SAR92 clade bacterium
TCGGCGCGTTGCGCCTCGTCCAAACTCTGCCGTGGGCATAGTTTGTGAACCTCTTATCGGTTCAAGTCCCGGTTGGGATTTAGTGCGCTTAGGGGGAGGGTACAGCCGAATGTCTTGTTTAGTCTTGTGGTGCCCAGGAGAGGACTTGAACCTCCACCCCCTTGCGAGGACTAGCACCTGAAGCTAGCGCGTCTACCAATTTCGCCACCTGGGCATAACAATAAAACTTGTCTTACTCTGAGATGAAAACCTTGCGTTTAACTATCTCAGCACTACTTGGGTACTTCTAATTCCGCTATCCCTGTGAACTTCTTCAGGTCGAAACCTGTAGCCGCTCTCACAGCGGGCGCGAACTATAGTAACCGCGGAAGTTTTTGTCAATTAGAAGACACGAAATTAATATTTTTGTGATCTGATCTTGCTGTTTAGCCGGGACTTTTTGCCAGTATTAATCGGTCGCAGGCTGTTTGGTGATGAAAGCTCTGTGAAGTTGTGATTCAGAGAATTGGAACAGGGATGATCATTGATCGTCGTGACGCTCATATATCAAATTACAAGGAGTTAGACCATGTTACATAAAAGCAAGAAAAACCTCTTGATCGGTGCTGCGGTTATCGCACTTTGCGGTTCTGCTACAGTATTTGCGGCGCCAGCAGATCAGGGCAGAGCCCTGGCCACAGAACAGGTTCAGCGGCAGGTTAATATCAACAGTGCATCTGCCTCGGAAATTGCGGCCACTCTGAAGGGTGTAGGCATGAAGACGGCGAAGGCTATTGTTGCCTATCGCGATGCCAATGGCGCTTTTAAAAGTCTGGATGCGCTGACAATGGTCAAGGGTGTGGGACGTAAAACAGTCAAGAAAAACAAGCAGCATATAGTTCTCGAATAAGATCCTTTTACTCGATAAAAAAACGGTCGCTCTGTCGGCCGTTTTTTTTATCTGTTGCCTTCTTCACTTCAGGCCTAATGGCGCTTTTAGCCACTGCCCCACAAAACCGCTTTGCCCCTGGCTATTGGGCCCTTTGCGACCCATCTCTGGTTCCTTTTTTGTCTGACTTTCTGTAGGATGCGCGCACAATTATTATAAATGTTGCGAGCAAAAAGCATGGGTTCTCTATTCAAATCATACTCTAATCCCTTCACCTTGGATCTCCGTGCATTAGCGCTGATGCGTATTGGTGTCGGAGCATTGATTTTGATAGACCTTTTGCTGCGCGTGCCCAGTTTTATGGCATTTATGACCGACAGGGGTGTGATGACCCGCGAGATGTCGATGTCGGTGAATTCCGAATGGCACTGGTCTTTATACTGGGCCAATGCGGAACCTTTTTGGGCGATATCCCTGATGATTATCGCCGCCTGTTTTGCGCTGATGCTGATGTTTGGTATTCGCACACGCATAGCCTCGGTTGCCAGTTTTATCCTTCTAGCCTCTCTGCATAATCGCAATCCCTACCTTCAACAGGGAGGTGATAATTTACTCTTGCTGTTGACCTTTTGGGGCTGTTTCTTACCCTGGGGTGAGCGTGCCTCTATCGACGCCTCCATGGTGCGCGAGCCAAGAGTGTCGAACCGTTACTTCAGCACTGTCAGTGTGGCGCTGGTGTTGCAGGTCATGTCAGTGTATTTCTTTTCGGCTCTGCTAAAAACCGGGGTTGAGTGGGTGCGCGATGGCACAGGTATCTATTATGCGCTGCACAATGACCAGGTTGCCTTTGGGCTGGCATCGCTGTGGCGAGACTGGCATGGGTTTACCGGCGTTCTGACCCACTATGTCTGGTGGCTGGAATTGGTCGCTCCAATACTGGCATTGAGCCCGCTGTGGTTTGCTGGCTTTCGCACGCTCGCAGTGGTTGCCCTTGTCGCTATGGAAGTAGGGTTTATGTTTAATCTGCGTATTGGCCTATTTCCCTTTGTATCCAGTTTATCCCTTATTGCCATACTGCCATCCTCGGTGATGGATTATCTCTGGCCATCAGAAAAGAAGAATAAGCCTTTAATACAAATGTATTTTGATAAGGAATGCACGTTCTGTGAAAAGACCTGTTATCTGCTGCGTTACCTTTTGGGCATCAATGCCACTATTGCAGCGGCTCAGGATGATAAGCAGATTGGCCCGATTCTCGAGCGTGAAAACAGCTGGGTGGTGGTCGATGAGCAGGGCATCCAGCGTTTGCGCTGGGAGGCGCTGGTATTTGTGTTTCAGGCGAGCAGCCGTTTTTCCTGGTTGGCGAAGCCTATGCAAAAGGCGGGTGCCGGCGGAGACCGTGTCTACAACTGGATCGGTGATCATCGCTATGAGTTTGGCGTTCTAACTGCGCGCTGGATGCCCTGGCGCAAGACCTACCCGCGTGTAGGTATCCTCAGTTCAGTGTTTGTCGCTGTTCTGGCCGCGCTACTGTTTTGGCAGAATATGTCCTCGATTAAAACATGGAACCCGGTGCATGGCATTGATACGGGGATTACCAGGGGCTATCGAGTTCCCGCGCCAAGATTTTTTGAACCCCTCTATAGCGGTCTGCGTCTCGAACAGTACTGGAGTATGTTTGC
>JABBBF010000223.1 GCA_018607545.1 SAR92 clade bacterium
TGTATACCGTTTAAGGTGTTTAAAATATATCCAGCCTCGTAACGGGGCTAGCCTACACCTTTATATAGTCCATTTTGTTATCAAAGTAACGGGACTGCACAAAGGCATTACTGCATCAACAAAACAATAAAGCTTAAATGTCGTTGAATCAGAATCGCGCAGTGTATTCGCTTTTTTAGGGTTTGGCTAATTTTTGCGCGATTTTAGGGCAAATAAAAACGTTTTTTGTCTGTTTTTTAATCAATTCCCCCTATTTGGGGTAAAAACTAACAGCAGATTGGGCCTCTGGGCGCTTTTTTCCACCTAATAGCCATAATTTGATTGGCACGGGCTACTCGCATTTTTGGTCAAATTGCCACTTCAAATCATTCAATAGTTGGCCTCCATTGTCGGCGAGACGGGGTTGTTGCTTGAGACTAATGATCTGCAGCGTTTTGGCGTATGATTAACGGCATATTTAAATCCGGGAAACCTATTCGACTGATTTACCATGAATAACCATACATCTGACGCAGAATTTACCCAGCCGCCATTAGGGGACCTTAAAAATCTTGCTTTGCTGGTATATATACTTCAGGGACTCGGCTTTGCAACTGGCGGATTAACCTGGATAGCGGCGATGATGGTCAACTACATCAAGTTCGATTCGGTCAGGGACAGCTGGCTGGAGAGCCATTTTCGCTGGCAGCTCAATACATTCTGGTATGGGCTGCTGTGGTGGATTGTTGGTTTAGTGCTGTGGCTACTTTTACTCGGCTGGCTGGTTTGGGGGCTTCTGTCGCTCTGGGCGCTGTATCGTGTGGTTAGAGGTGCACTCACCCTCAATGACAATAAACCTATTGTATTTTGATCTATCTTTTTCGATGGGCTGCTGTTACCTGATGCTTGATATTTGATAGTTTGTCCGATTCAAGGAAACCTATGACTATTTATACGCATACTTTAGATGCTATGCCGCAAACACTGTCTGTTGGCAAGGTGGTCTGTGTCGGCAGAAATTATGCGGCCCATGCCAGGGAGTTAAATAACCCGGTGCCCGCCGAGCCGGTACTATTTATCAAGCCAGCCACTGCATTGGTCAATCTTGAGCAGCCAGTTTCGATCCCATTGCAGTTTGGTGCCTGCCATTTTGAAGCCGAGATGGCAGTGCTTATTAGTGAGCGTCTGACCAGTTGTAATGAACAGCAAGCGGTAAGTGCTATTGCCGGTGTGGGCGTAGCGCTGGATTTAACCCTGCGAGAATTGCAGTCGGCTCTCAAGGAAAAAAGCCTGCCCTGGGAAAAGGCTAAGGCCTTTGATGGCGCCTGCCCAATATCGGCATTTGTCAGTCTGCAGAACATCGAGGATTTACAGAATCAGCAGATTCAGCTGCGTCAGAACGGCGAGCTGCAACAGGATGGCAACAGCGCAGATATGCTGGCGCCGGTATTGCCGCTGCTGGTTTATATCAGTCAGTTTTTTACCCTCTCTCCCGGTGATATCGTATTGACCGGGACGCCTGCTGGCGTTGGCCCACTGACGCCGGGTGATCGGTTGGAGATTTCTCTTGGGGATATAATGAGCGTCGAAACAGGGGTTGTGGCAAGGAATTGAAGTGATTGATATGACATTGCAAAAAGGTATTTACAGGCATTACAAAGGCAACCTTTACGAGGTTGTTGATCTTGCCCGACACAGCGAGACGCAAGAGTATCTAGTAATTTATAAAACACTCTATGGTGATTTCAGCACCTGGGTTCGGCCGCTGGATATGTTTAAGGAGACCGTGGAGAGAGATGGTGAGCAGGTTGCTCGTTTTGAATTTGTTGAGTCCAGTGACTAAATATGTTGTTTATTGCAGACGGAGTGGCTATTCCAGACAGCGAGATTGAGTTTGCCGCGGTTCGCTCTCAGGGGCCGGGTGGGCAGAACGTCAATAAGGTTTCATCGGCTATTCATCTGCGTTTCGATATCAATCGATCTTCACTGCCGGATATTTTTAAACAGCGCTTGCTGAAAATCAGTGATCAGCGTATCTCCAAAGACGGCATTATTGTTATCAAGGCGCAGACTACCCGCAGCCAGGAAAAAAATCGTGCCGAGGCGCTGGAGCGGTTACAGCAACTGCTGATGCAGGTGACTTACACTCCCAAGGTTCGCCGTCCTACACGACCCACCAAGAGTTCGCAAAAGCGCCGGATGGATAGAAAAACCCGGCACGGAAAGCAGAAAGCGCTGCGCTCAAAGATACCGTCAGATTCATAACGCCGTTAGGTATACGGATGGTGGCGGTGTAAACTGCGCCGATTCCACTTCAGGGTCAATCCCATGCCAGATTCTCAAAGCCATCCGTTCGACAGCCTGAGCCCCGATCTATTAATAGATTCGGTTGAGAGCCTTGGCTTTGTCAGCGATGGCCGCTTTCTGGCATTAAATAGTTATGAGAATCGCGTCTACCAAATTGGTATCGAAGATCAGACGCCGATGATCGCCAAGTTCTATCGTCCTGGGCGCTGGTCTCGCGAGCAGATTCTCGAAGAGCACGAGTTCTGCTATGAGCTACTCGATCA
>JABBBF010000012.1 GCA_018607545.1 SAR92 clade bacterium
GTCGTCGTTTTCCAGCAGTTTGCGGACATTGCGCTGGTGGGTTGCTGAAGACCAATCTCCACCGGCTTTAGTGCAATGTAGCATCACTTGTTCAATCAGCTCCGGGCTGACTTTGCGGCCTAAGCCAACATACCAGCACCAGAACAGGCTGTAGATAGCGAGGGTGCTTGAAATAATAATGATCGAGGTCATTAGTCGTTTATCGTGTAAACATCCAGCAATGAGACCATCAAGCCTCGACTCGCGGCCACATTATTGTCGAGTAGCTCGCCCCAAATGGTTTGTAGCTGTTGGGGGCCATTGACCCACTCTATATTGATCAAATCTTTTAATTCAGCTGCCACTTTTAGACTATGCTGCATGCCTTTTAACATAGTGGCACCGGCCCCCCATTCTTCATCACGTTTAGCAATATGCCCTGGCGCAAAGAAAAAAGTAGGTCTGGCACCGGGTAGTCTGTCCATCTTACCGCCAGCTTCCCAGTGGCTGGCCCCGACCATGGCGCTTTCTACCATATTGACACCAAGGCTATTGTGCAGGGTTGTGGTTAGGTCGATATTCCCTGACATATCGATATAGGCGCTGGCCAAACTGCGATCAATCTGATCTTCTTCGCCATAGATCACCAATTGATCACAGCAGCCAAGGTCGTTGACAAAGTTGCGATTGCCAGCGGACGTAATACCTACTATTTTGGCGGTAACGGCCGGGTCGTCATGCAGCATTTTTGCAAGGCCAAAACCCGTTTTTGAAGAAACTGAGCCGATTAATATTTGTTTGGCATCGAATAAATTATTCATCAGCAAATAGTCATACAGTACAAAAGAGGTGCCAAAGAGAGGGACTAGCAGGCAGCGTTCGTTCTCATACTGCTGCATAACTTCGGGCTCGGCTTGAGTGCGGCGAAGGGTGTTGTAGAGGCTCGGTAGTTTTTTTCTATATTCAGTAACGTCGATAAATTGTTCGGCTTCAATATTCCCGGGTTTCAGCACTGTATGGCTGGCCATGGGGAAAAATCCCCATAAACGCTCGCCAACTGCAATCCCGTCGCACTCGGAAGCGATCACATTGGCGCAGGCCCAAACCGGCACTTTACCCCAATGATCTTGTGCTGCTTTCAAGGGTGTGGGGTAGTAGTTCCAATAGCCAATAGAATCACCGGACAGGGCATAGCTCACATTGTTTGCCGTCAGACCAAATTTATCTATAGCCACTAACACTTCTCCTTCACCGGCGGTTGGGAGGCTATCATTGACGATTTGGGTTATGCGGAAGTCTTTGCGATTGGTCCAGAGTTCGGTCAGTTGTGACATGTCGGAAGTGCCTGTGATGGTAAAAGTCATTATATTGCCATGATATATGACAATATAATTAAAGGCAATGCAGTATCTTGATCTAAGTTGGGCGGTTGTTATATTGGATAGTATGTCTTTTATCCGATACAAAAGGCGGATCAACTGTGGCAAACTGCACCGGATAAATTTAGCTTTAATAGCGTTGGTAGGTATCAATGTGAGTATTTCAAAAATAGACGGTCGTCAACAGAGGAGCGAGCGCAGTCGTCAGCAAATTATTGATGCGATGAGAAAACTGGTGGAAGTAGGGATCTATATCCCTACCGCACAGCAGGTGGCTGATAAGGCGGAACTCAATATCCGTACGGTGTTTCGTCATTTCTCTGATATGGATAAGCTTTATTACGAAATTGACCAGATTCTGAGGCCTAACTATAGGCGCCATTTTGTCGGCCAGGATTCTACCGGTGCTTTAGAACAGCGTATACGTCTGGTGGTTGATGCACGTATCAGCTGTTATGTTGAAACTTATGCGATGGAAAAGGCGACCCATGCCCTGTTGTGGCGCTCGAAACTTATCACTGAGACATACCAGGGACTTCAGCATGATTTGCGTCGCAACCTGGTTAAAATGTTACCCGAGCTTAAAAAGACTAAAGCAGAAACTCGTGAAACGGTGGATGCGGTGACATCCTTCGAGTTTTTTGAACGCCTTCAAATGCATCAGGACTTAACTGAAAAGGCCTGTAAAAAACTGATTTATAATCTGCTTTTAGACCTGCTTACAAAGTAAGGACATCACTGTCGATAGGGCTGAAGGTTGAGTTTTTTTTATATTATGGAGTGGCATAATTTGTAAAACCCAGTCTATTTCTGGCTTGCTTACAGCTGTGCCAGGTTGCGACTGTGGCAATCCAAGTGCAGGTCTCGGAGCCAGTCTTTGCCTCGGCTTAAGGTACGTGGGGACATTACAGCAACCATAAAATGTAATTGATTAATAACTCATTTATCTGACACTCTCTTTAACGGTGATTGATCATTCCGCCATGACCAAGGCGCTCAACGATGGCGATTCAATACGATAAAATTGAGTATATTAGGGGTTTAAAGCTAATTTATAACAGGTTATAAATCGTGATAGTATCTTGGTTAGGCGGACTCCTTCTCCGCCAAAAACAATCCCCCTCATCGCAGATGCGGGGGATTTTTTTTGTCGTTGAACGAAGGGTGAGAACCCTAAC
>JABBBF010000092.1 GCA_018607545.1 SAR92 clade bacterium
TTACAGCCAAATCTTTGTCCGGTTATGATGACATTTTCTGGATAGCACCATCGAGTAGCCGACCCTCTCTCTCGCCCATTTTAATATCTCTGGATTGTAATATGCATACTCGATCATGGATTGAGTATCGCCTATGTTTAGATTTTTTTCCAATCTGACTGAATTCTAGATGAACACGCATTAATGGACTGGTAAAACTTCAGTGGAAAATCCCCCCACCTTGAACTAGTTTTATACCAGCAATATTCGCATTTCAAGGACCCCCCAATGCCCCGTAGTCACTCACTTATTTATACACCCGTTTTCACTCAGGACCCCAACTCTTGAAGCCCCGCGCACGCGCACTGGGCCTTAACCTGCCGGGGGTTACCGGTGCCCTTAATGCCATTACCGATGTGCCCAACCTTAGTGTTGGCTTTAGCACGGTTAATTCGTCTGATTCTGACTCTGGCCCCAAGGTGCAGACGGGTGTAACTGCTATACACCCTCGTGCTGTGGCGGATGCGCCAGCCTACGTCTGGGCCGGGCAGCATACTTTAAATGGCAATGGCGAGATGACCGGCTGCCAGTGGATACATGATGCGGGCTATTTTATGGGGCCCATTTGCATTACCAACACTCACTCTGTGGGCATGGCCCACCATGCCACGCTGAAGTGGATGATTGCCCAGTACCCTGAGTTTTTTGCTGCGGAGCACCGCTTTGTGATGCCGGTGATTGCCGAGACTTACGATGGCATTCTCAATGATATTAATGGCCTGCATATTACAGAGGAGCATGTGCTTGAGGCCCTGGGCTCGGCCAGCACAGGCCCTGTTGCCGAGGGCAATGTGGGCGGTGGCAATGGCATGATTACCTATGAGTTTAAGGCGGGCACGGGCACCTCGTCGCGGCTGGTGGAGATTGATAATCAGCCTTACACAGTGGGTGTGTTGGTGCAGGCTAACTTTGGCAAGCGTGAGGACCTGAGTATTTTGGGTGTGCCGGTGGGCCAGCACCTGACTGCAAATACCATTGCCGAGCAGGTGGCCCAGGTGGAGCAGGGCTCGATAATTGTGATTATTGCTACCGATGCGCCGCTGCTGCCCAGCCAGCTGACCCGCCTGGCCAAGCGCGCCAGTTTGGGTATTGCCCGCACGGGCACCATTGGTGGCCATGGCTCTGGGGATATCTTTTTGGCCTTGTCTACCGCCAATGCCTGGCAGCCGGGCAAGCAGGCACCGGCCCATATGCAGCTAACCGCGGTTAATGACCAGCAGCTGGATACCCTGTACCGCGCTGCCCGCGATGGGGTGGAGGAGGCGATTATTAACTCTATGCTGGCGGGTGAAACCTCGGTGTCCCATCGCCCTGAGGGGGTTGTGGTAGAGGCCATTGACCATAAGGCATTGATGGCGGTGATGCGCCGCTATCAACCTACAGCTAAAGGAGTAGCAGCCCAGTGATTATTGCCAGCATTAATATTTACCAACTCAATATTGGCTTGCAGCACCCCATTCGTGTGCCCCTTGGGGTAATTGAGTCGGCACAAAATGTGGCGATTAAACTCACCACCGATAGCGGCCTGGTGGGCTGGGGCGAGGCCAGCCCCTTTGCGCCGATTACCGGCGATAGTCAGGCCACTAATCTGGCTACGGCGGTGCAGCTGGCTGGGCTGATTAAGGGCAAGCCGGCGCTGGCTATTGAGGCGCGCATGGCAGAGATTAATGGCTTTACGGTGAGCGAGCCGTCGATACGCTCGGCCTTTGATATGGCGCTGTATGATCTGGCGGCCAAGGCGGCGGATATGCCCCTGTATCAGTTTTTGGGGGGCGAGCCGCGGCCGTTGCGCACTGACCTAACCATTGGTCTGCAAGATACAGTGGAAGAAACGGTGAGCCGCGCCCAGGAGATACTGGATGCCGGCTTTGATGCGATTAAGCTTAAAGTCGGGCGCCCGGGGCTGGCCGATGTGGCCCATGTGGCGGCGGTGCGCCAGCTGGCGGGGCCGGGTATTGCCATAAAAGTGGACTCCAACCAGGGTTGGGATTACCCCACGGCGGTGGCCAATATCCGGGCTATGGAGGGGTTAAATCTACAGTATTCCGAGCAGCCCCTGGCGGTGTGGGATATTGATAATCTGGCCCGCCTGCGCAGCAAGGTAGACCTGCCCATCTGTGCCGATGAGTCGGTGTTTGATGATAAAGACGCGCTGCGGCTGGTAAGAGCCGGTGCTGCCGATTACTTAAATATTAAGCTGGGCAAGGCGGGGGGTATACATACCGGCTTAAAGATTAATGCCATTGCCGAGGCGGCGGGGTGCAGGTGCATGATTGGCTGTTTTAGCGAGTCGCGGCTGGCGCTGAGTGCGGCGGCGCATTTGGCGATGGCGCGGCCAAATATTTGTTTTTTGGATCTGGACTCAGCGTTTCATTTTGATCAGGACCCAGTTATCGGCGGCATGACCTATGATAATAAGGTGGGCGGGGTTTTATATCTGCCAGATACCCCTGGCCATGGGGCGCTGTTTGATGAATCTGTACTGGAAATTCACGC
>JABBBF010000030.1 GCA_018607545.1 SAR92 clade bacterium
TGAAACTCGCGGCCGCGGCAATCGCGAATGTATTGGTCAGGGTGTGGCCAACACAGTGACTGGATTCTTTGGCGGTATGGGCGGTTGCGCGATGATCGGGCAGAGCATGATCAATGTGAACTCCGGTGGCCGTGGTCGTATGTCTGGTATTGCCGCAGCCCTCTGTCTGCTGCTGTTTATTCTGGTCGGTTCCTCGTTAATTGAGAA
This sequence comes from SAR92 clade bacterium, assembly GCA_018607545.1. Next base: position 208 of record JABBBF010000030.1, read on the forward strand.
GATTCCTCTGGCGGCGTTAATCGGCGTGATGTTTATTGTTGTTATTGGCACCTTCGAATGGAGTAGCTTCCGCATTATGGGCAAGGTTCCACGCAGTGATGCATTGATTCTAGTGATGGTTTCCGGCGTGACTGTATTGACTGATCTAGCGGTTGCCGTAGTGGTGGGCGTGATTGCCTCTGCGCTGGTGTTTGCCTGGGAGCACGCTAAATTTATTCGTATTGAAGCTCGTGAAGATCACAAGGGTTCAACGGTTTATGCGGTGACAGGACCACTGTTCTTTGGCTCGGTAACCTCGTTTTTAGAGCGTTTTGACCCGCAGGCTGATAACGATGATGTAGTCATTGATTTTGCCCGCTCGCGGGTAGCGGATCACTCTGGCCTTGAAGCCATTGATACCCTTGCCGAGCGTTACCTGAATGCTGGCAAAACCCTGCATCTTGTTCACCTCAGTGACGAGTGTCGCAGGCTTCTAAAAAAGGCTGGCAACCTGGTTGAAGTCAATGTGATCGAAGACCCCAAGTACTTTGTCGCAGAAGATAGCCTTGCCTAATGGTGCTGATGCCTAGTGGCTGGTAACCACCAGGTAGCCAACTAACTCCTCGTCACCGGTATTTTCGATCCTGTGACTCAGGTCTCCACGATAGTGGGCCGAGTCACCGGAACCGAGCTGGCAACTGCTCTCACCGGAAATAATACTCGCCTCGCCACTGGTTATGGTCAGTAACTCCTTGGTTCCCTCAAAGTGGGGTGCACTGGTGAGACTGGCGCCGGGGGCGATACGCAATTCATAAAACTCAATATTCTTTTCCATGTGCAGCGGCGAAAGGGTGCGTATCTGGCACTCTTTATCAGCGCGAAAAAGATTACTTCTGTCCTCACCGTGAACCACTTCAATGGTCGAATTCTGCCAGGGTTGATCGAGCAACTCTCCAATACTCATACCAAATGCCTGAGCTATCCTAAAAGTAACCGTCAGAGTGGGATTGGCCTGGCCGCGCTCAATCTGACTGAGCATAGAGCGGCTAACACCGGATGCCGATGCCAGCTGGTCCAGTGTCAGCTTATGTTTTTTGCGCAGCTCGGTGACGCGGTTGCATAGCACATGGCTGGCGGGATCATTGTTATTTATTGCGCTGTTCATTGGGCTACTCATGTAAAGGATCTTCTTCAATATAAAGGAATAAAATCTTGCATAAAGGAATATCTACTTCTACGATAATAGAATAATTTCTCTTATAGTAAACAATCGATAGAAAATAAGCGACAGTAAATAATCGACAGGAAGATAGCACCATGAAAGCATTGGTAAAAAGGAATTCCACAGTCGGGCTATGGCTGGAAGATGCACCGGAGCCGCAGGTTGGCATTAACGATGTGTTGATCAAAGTGAAGCGCACCGCTATCTGCGGTACAGATATGCATATCTACAACTGGGATAAATGGGCGCAAGAGACTATCCCCGTGCCGATGATTGTCGGCCATGAGTTTGTTGGCGAGATTGTAGAGGTCGGCTCCAACGTCAATGATTTTACCGCCGGTCAACTGGTTTCCGGAGAGGGCCATGTTGTCTGTGGTCGCTGTCGCAACTGTCTGGCAGGGCGCCGTCATCTCTGTGCACAGACCAGCGGCATCGGCGTCGATCGCCCCGGTGCCTTTGCTGAATATCTGGCCCTGCCTATGTCCAATGTCTGGGAGCATCGCCCAGAAATAGACCTCGATGTAGCGGCACTTTTCGATCCTCTCGGCAATGCAGTGCATACCGCACTGCAATACGATCTGCTCGGCGAAGATGTACTGATTACTGGTGCCGGGCCCATAGGCGCAATGGCGGCGGCAGTTTGCAAGCATGCCGGCGCTCGCCATGTGGTGATTACCGATATTAATCCCCAACGCTTGGAACTGGCAAAACGTCTGGGTGCCACCTGCACAGTGGATGTTCGCAACGAGAAACTCGCCGATGTACAGCGCAAGCTGGGTATGTCAGAAGGCTTTGATGTGGGCCTCGAGATGTCCGGCAATCCCGATGCATTCCGCGATCTGCTCAAGAGTATGTGTCACGGCGGCAAGGTCGCGATTCTCGGTATTCCCGCCGAGGAAATGGCCATCGACTGGAGCCTGGTGATTTTTAATATGCTGACCCTTAAAGGTATCTATGGTCGTGAGATGTATGAAACCTGGTACAAGATGTCGGTGATGATTGAGAGCGGTCTGGATATTGCGCCTGTCATTACTCATCGTCTGCACTACACGGACTTTCAGCAGGGCTTTGATGCTATGAATGCCGGTGAGGCGAGCAAGGTTATTTTAAATTGGGACTAG
>JABBBF010000041.1 GCA_018607545.1 SAR92 clade bacterium
GCCATTGTTGCCGTAGTAGAGATGACCGTCGGTGAGAACGCCGTCGACATCGAGAAGCAGCAACTTGATTTTTTTGGCAGCGGTGATGGCTGCGCTGTTTACATTAGTCATTATTTAGCAACTCCATTACACGACTCCCGCGCGCAGTATGTCATGCATATGCAGTACACCGATGGGATGATGATCTCCGTCTTCGACAATCAGTGCAGTGATGGAACTGTCTTCCATAATCTTCAGGGCCTGAGCGGCAAGGATTTCGCCATGGATGGTTTTTGGGTTGGCCGACATAACATCCGCCATAGTGGCGCTATTAATATCCACTTTGGCATCGACAATGCGGCGCAAATCGCCATCGGTGAAGACACCCAGAAGAGTGTTGTCGTCGGAGACCACGGTTGTCATACCAAAGCCCTTCTCGGTCATGACCAGCAGTGCCTGATGAAGTGGCTGGCCGGCCTTAACCCGCGGCACCTCACCGTCTTTATGCATAATATCAGTAACCCGCAGCAGTAACTTGCGTCCCAGCGCTCCGCTGGGGTGAGAGAAAGCAAAGTCTTCGGCGCTGAAGCCACGCGATTCGAGCAGGGCTATTGCCAGTGCATCACCCATCGCCAGAGTGACGGTCGTACTGGTAGTCGGTGCCAGATTTAATGGGCAGGCCTCAGTATCGACACTGACATCAAGATTAGCGCAGGCCGCCTCAGAGAGTATCGAAGAGTCATTGCCAGTCATGCTGATCAGGGGAATACCCAGGCGCTTAATGAGTGGCAGTATGGTGACAACTTCCGCTGTACTGCCGGAATTGGAGATGGCAATAACCACATCATCTTTAGTGATCATCCCCAGATCGCCGTGACAGGCTTCGCCGGGATGAACAAAAAATGCTGGGGTACCGGTGCTGGCGAGGGTGGCAGCAATCTTGTTGCCAATATGACCAGACTTGCCCATACCAGTAATCACAACCCGCCCACTGCAGTCGAGCATGGTCTGGCAGGCGGTTACAAAATTGTTGTCCAGGCGGCCTAACAGCTGCTCGACGGCATCGGCTTCCATTTTAATGGTGCGCTTTGCGGAGGTTAAGAAATCTGTCGCAGTCATATTTTTATCGCTAGTGTTTTTAAAGGGATACCATCCACTGGAATCTGATGATGCATTATAGAGCGAAATGCGCAGGTGGCGAAATTTTGCCCTTAGCCATTTATTACATAGGGCCAAAGCAAAACATAGTAGAGGCCGTAACCGCTGACCAGAATAAAACCAAAGCGTCTCGACAGTCTTGCTGGCGTGCCACTTTTAGCACCTCTAAACAGGGCATAGGCAACCATGGCAACCAGCAGTAGAGTCATTGCGGCGAGGCTTAAAAAGTCCCTGGAAAAAACTTCCGGGGTCAGCGCGATAGGCGAGATCGCACCAGCCGAAGTCATGACCAACATAATATTAAACAGGTTTGAGCCAAATACGTTGCCGATAGCAATATCGTGATGGCCGCGCACAGCGCTGACTGCTGAGGCCGCCAATTCCGGCAGGCTGGTACCTATAGCTACCACCGTGAGCCCTATCACCAACTCGCTGACACCCATGGATTGGGCAATGGTCTTGGCACTCCAAACAGTGACTTCAGCACTTGCCAGCAAGACGATTAAGCCGACCACAAACCATAGACCTGCAGCGGCCATGGTGATATTTGGAATCTCTTCACCGGCGGCAACTTCTTCTGGGCTGGTGTGAGTTTTCTTGTATTTAACTGTAATAAAAATTAACGGGAAAATCAGCGCGCCGAGCAGCAGGCTCTCGCCACGGCCCAGATAGCCATTGTAGAGACAGAGTCCGGCACCGGCGGTGATAAGAATTAGAATCACTGCCTCTTGAGTGAGCAGGTGCTTCTGTACAGGGATAGGCGCGATCAGTGCAGTGATGCCAAGAACCAGGCCTATGTTGGCAAGGTTTGAGCCCAGTGCATTGCCGACAGCCAGTTCACTGGCCTGATTGAGAGCTGCATTTACCGAGACTAGAATTTCAGGTGCAGAGGTACCTATAGAAACCACGGTCAAGCCAATAATAAGTGGCGAGATACCATAATTTCTAGCCGCGCCCGCACTGCCGGCAACAAACCGATCTGCTCCCCAGAGCAGACCCAGAACGCCAACAATTAGACCTAGGGCCGGTAGTAACAGTGCACTCATAATTTCTCCATATTACCGCTATATGCACAGCGGGTTCTATTTCTTCAAAAGTTTGGGGATGTTATAGTGCTCGGCTCTTGTTGTCAGCAAACTTAGCTGCTGAAACTGTACTATTAATGGCTGGAAAGACGTATAAGCATTATTGATTTGTAAATACCTAGGGAGCGGGTCTATGAGAAGATTGGATATGAGTTTTAAAAAATGGATTGCGGTTGCCTTGCTAACGGTTTTGGCGCCTTTGGGTTTTGCGGCAGATATAGCTGCTGACCCCTATAAAAAAATTGAAAAGGTCACGGTTGAGTTGCTGGATATTATTGCCACC
>JABBBF010000115.1:0-2022 GCA_018607545.1 SAR92 clade bacterium
TCTAATTCGGCGGGATGGTAATGCTGTTCCATGGTCATCAAGATTCACTGCTTATGAGTTTAAAAATAGGCGTGAATTATAGGGTAACAGCGGCCTATCTAACAGCAGTTAAAACAGACTAGTTTCTGGCAGGCACACCCAGCTCTTCAAGTTTGGCTGCCATATCTTCAGCAGAGGTGGCCGGCTTGATATTGCGGTCAATAAAAAGAATCTTGCCATCTTTGCCAATATAGAAAGTGTGGCGCTTAGGCACGCCGTAAAAGGCCAGCACATCAAAGGCTGTGGCGGTCTCTTTTGAGGGATCACTGAGCAGTGGAAAGTCCGCTTCGGTCTCTTTGGCAAAGCCCTTGTTGTCTTCCAGTGAGTCGACACTGGCCATAAAGTAAGCCACTTCAAGGCGTTTCAGCAGATGGCCATTTTGAGCCAGGGATTTGCATTCGATAGTGCAGCCGCTGGTATAGGCTTTGGGGTACCAGGCGATAACTACTGCCTGCTTGTCTCTGTACTGGCTGAGGCTGTAAGTTTTTCCATCGGTGGCTTCGAGTAGAAAATCCGGTGCCTGGTCGCCCACTTGTAATGCTGTGGCGGCGGTGGAGATAGAAATCAACAGTGCTGATAGTAGAAGTTTAATCTGAGTTTTCATTGTTGGTCTCTCTAGTAGACGGCGGCTTTTCGTCGTCTGGCTATTAATCCTGCGCAAATAAGCAGAGACAGAATCACTGTCGGCCATGAGCCGGTCTGTGAAAACAGTGTCTGCCCGCTGCGGGGTGCAATATAACCGGATAACTCTCCGGCGTTAAATTGTTCAATCGTTGCCGTGATCTCGCCGCGGTGGTCAACCAGTGCGGTAACACCATTGCTGGTACCGCGCATCATCGGCTTGGCATTTTCCAGAGCGCGCATTCGCGCCATCTGCATATGCTGGCGCGGCGCAATGGAGTGGCCAAACCAGGCATCATTGCTGACCGTTAACAGCATAGTTGCCTCTCTGGCCATGCTCGCGACCAGATTGGGATAGACAATCTCATAGCAAATTGCCGTGGCAACCTTCTCTCCCGCTATATTGAGTAGCGGTTGGTCTGCATCTCCCAGCGAGAAAAAGGACATCGGCAGGTTAAAAAACTTAATCAGCCCACGCAGCTGCGCTGCAAATGGGACATATTCGCCAAAGGGTACCAATCGGGTTTTGTTGTATTGACCCCGATTCGCTCCCAGCGCTATTACCGAGTTGAAGAACAGCCGTCTGCTTGCGTCATATGTGGGTATACCGGTTATCAGGGCTGTTTGGTTCACTTTTGCCTGTCGATCCAGCCTATCTAGAAATTTCCAGACATTTTTTGGCGTTGTGGGAATGGCAGCTTCTGGCCAGATAATAATATCCGCACCCCAGTGAGGCTGAGTTTGGTTCTGCAGTTGCTGCAAGATTCCCTCTCGCTCGCTGTAGGTCCACTTTTTATTTTGATCTGTGTTGGGCTGAATTAGAACCACAGAAAGGTTTTTGCCGGTGGGTGATGTCCAGCTGACTTGTTGTAAAAAGTAACCGCTCACTACAGCTGCGATTACTGATATTAATGCCATTTTTGCACTGCGCTGGTTTCTGCGGCCCTGGCTTAGCTGGCTTAACAGGGCAGCGGCCAGAGCGGTGAGAAAGCTCAACCACATCACGCCACCGATTGGTGCCCAGCCACTCAGCCAGGTTTCGGTGTGAGCATAACCGCTGTAGAGCCAGGGAAAGCCGGTAAATGCCCAGCTGCGAAACCATTCACTCAACACCCATATAGACGGCAGGCCGATAAGCCAGGAGGCAGGGTTTTGAGGGATCAGCGCGCTGAGAATAAAGGGCAGAGCAAAAAGAACAGCCATAAACAGGCAGAACAGTGTGGTTGCTATCAGTGCCATTGGGGCGGGGATAAAGCCGTGCTCATGGATACTGACATAGACCCAGCTGACCCCGGCAAAGAACATAGCGAAGCCAAACACCAATGACTTGGCCAGTGCCTGCTTTGGGCTCTGCTCTTGCAG